>JAUXUZ010000225.1 GCA_030680655.1 Phycisphaerales bacterium | reverse complement strand
GCAGCCGATCGCCGTGGTCGGCCGCATCGAGGCGGTCCGCGGCCTGAGCCTGCTGGTGCGCGACCTGCCCGCCCCGGTCGGATCGCTGGTTCACCTGCCCGAGCTCGGGCCGCGGCAATCGCCATCAGCCGTTGGTGAGGTCGTCGGCTTCTCGGGGCTGCACACGATCGTCATGATGCTGGGCCAGACCACGGGCATCCGCTCGGGCGACCGCGTCGTCGCGCTGCACTCGAACAAATCGGTCGCGGTGGGCCGGTGCATGCTCGGACGTGTGCTCAACGGGCTCGGTGAGCCGATCGACGGCGGCCCGGTGCTGCACGACCTGCTGCCGCAGCCGCTGGACCCATCCCCGCTGCCCTCGATGAGCCGCTCGCGGATCACGGCGGCGATGCCGACGGGCGTCCGGGCCATCGATTTGATGACCACGCTCGGTCGTGGCCAGCGCATCGGCCTCTTCGCCGGGCCGGGCGTGGGCAAGAGCACGCTGCTGGGTTCGATCACGCGCGGCTGCGCAAGTGACGTCAACGTGGTGGCCCTGATCGGCGAGCGCGGGCGCGAGGTCAAGGACTTCATCGAGCACTCGCTGGGCAAGACCGGGCTGGCGCGGAGCGTGGTGATCGTCGCGACCGGCGACGAGTCGCCGCTGATGCGGATCCGCGCCGCGATGAGCGCGTGCGCGGTGGCGGAGTTTTTCCGCGACCACGGGATGAGCGTGATGCTGATGATGGACTCGGTGACGCGCTTCGCCCACGCGCAGCGCCAGGTGGGCCTGAGCGCGGGCGAGCCGCCCGCGAGCAAGGGGTACACCCCCAGCGTCTTCTCGGCGATGGCCCGGCTGCTCGAGCGTGCCGGGGCCGTGGCGCCGTCGCTCGGCGGCGGGGCGATCACCGGGTTGTACACTGTGCTGGTCGAGGGCGACGACATGACCGAGCCGGTCGCCGACGCGGCGAGGGGCATTCTCGACGGGCACATCATCCTCTCGCGCTCGCTGGCACAGAAGGGGCACTACCCCGCGATCGACGTGCTCGACTCGGTCAGCCGCGTGGCCGACGAAGTGACCGACGCCACCCACCAGGCTGCGCGCCGGCAACTGGTCCGCCTGCTCGCGCTCTACCGCGAGGTTGAAGACCTCGTGCAGATCGGGGCCTACGCCAAGGGCGCCAACGCCGAGACCGACCTGGCGATCGGTTACCACGGGCGGATCAACGAGCTGCTCCGCCAGGACAAGACCGCCGACCGGTTCGAGGACGCCCGCGCCAAGATGATCAAACTCGCCCTTGAATCTGGGAACGCCCAGCAGAACACCCCCGGAGCCAGGCGCAGCGCCTGATCGAGTGTCTTCGCTTGATCCCACCCCATGCCACGCTTTGTCTTCAGTCTGGAAGCCGCCCTTGAGAAACGCCGGCGCATCGAGCGCGAGCGCCAGCTGGTGGTGGCGAAGCTCGAGCGGACCCGTGTTGACCTGGATGAACGGGTCCGCGCGGTGCAGGGCCGCCTGACGCAAGAGCGCAACGACATGCGCTCCCTCCTGGGCCCCGGCGGTGCGGGCATCGGGCGGGTCGTCGTCTCGTCGGTCCGGCTGCAGGCGACAGCCGGCCTGCACGGGTTGGCGGAGCTGCGAGCGCTGGCCATCGAACTCGCGGGCGTGATGAAACGCCTCGAGTCGGCGAGGGCCCAACTCACCGCGGCGGCCGTCGCCCGCAAGGCCGTCGAGAAGCTGCGCCAGCAGCAGCTGGAGCGGTGGAAGGCCGAGGAATCACGCCGCGAGTCCGCGGAGCTTGACGATCTCACACTGATGCGGTTCGGCCGCGTCGAAGACACGCTCGAAGGAGCCGCCACATGAAACGAGTCTGGAACATCCTCGCCTTCCTCGCGGTGGCAAACCTGGTCGCCGTCGGCGGGTTCGTCGGCTGGCTCTTCGCGACCGACCACCTCAACGCCGAGCGCCTGCGGGCCGTGCACGAGGTGCTCAAGCCAACGATCACCGAGCAGGCGGGCGAGGAGGCCCGCGTCTCCGCCGAGGCCGAGGCCAAGGCGAAGGAAGCGGCCATCGCGAGCAAGCGCGAGGGTGTGCCCGTGTCGTCGGACGCGAAGATCGAGGGGCAGCGTCAGGCGCAGGACATCCTGGACCAGCAGATGACACGCATGAGGGAAGAGGCACGTCAGCTCAAGGAGCTCATCCAGACCCGGCGCGACGAGCTCGACCGGCAGACGGCAGCGCTCGACGCCGCCCGCGCAGAGTTCGACAACCGGCAGGCCGAGTGGAAGCAGATCTCTCAGGACGAGCAGTTCCAGCAGGCGGTGGGGGCCCTTGAGACACAGAAGCCGGCCGACGCCGCCAAGCTGCTCAGCGCGATCCTGGCCGTCCCGCCCGGTCCCCAGGCGGTCGACGCCACGTTCCAGGCCAAGAAGCAGCGCGACATCGTGATCCGGTACCTGGCCACGATGAGCGACCGTGCTCGCTCCAAGATCCTCGCCGAGTTCATCAAGGGGGACGAGAAGCTGGCAGCGGAGTTGCTTGAGGACCTGCGGAAGCGAGGCGAAGTCACCGCCGCCGCTGCCGCAGGACCATGAAACCACTCCAAGCAACCAGCAACTCGGCCAACCCGCTCGCCACCGCCACCGGCGCATCGTCGCTTACTGCGCAGGCCAACGCGCAGAAGCTGCGGACGCACGCGCAGCACAAGCGTGGAGGCGTGGCCAGTTTTATGGACCAGCTGAGCGAGCGCCGCTCGGAGCCCCGGTCCGGCCGCGGCATCGGGCCACCGACCGCCGACCGCCCACACGCTAACGGGGATCGGGGTGCGAGCAAGCTTGAGGAGGCCTCACGCGAGACCGGGGCGGCTGAGGATGGACCCTCCTCAAGAGCAGCCAACGACTCGAAGCAGCCGCAGCGAGACGGTCAGTCCGCCCAAGGCCCCGCAACGACTTCGCAGGACCAAAGCGAGCCGACGTTCGAGCAGGAAGTCGTTTCCGTGATCCTGGCAGGGGTTGACCCGGTGCTGCGGTTGAAGCCCGCCGCACAGGCGCGGGTCGCCCGAACGGTCGCCGGCAACACCCAGGCAGCCCGTAACTCAATCGAGGTGGAACCGGGTCAACAGTCCGCAGCGACTCCAGAGCCTGCCCAGAGCGATCCGGCCGGCGCGAGCTCGCCCGAAGAGCTTTCGCCGCCCCCTCGCCGTGAGAGGGCGGATATCGAGTCGAGCGCGGCGCACACCAAGTCGCGCCAGCAACCAGATGGGCAATCATCCGAACCCAAGCCCGCGTCTCCTGCTCAGCCGACTCAATCCAACCACTCAAAGGCGGACGCGGCCGCCACAGCCGCCGCCAACGCGGTCCAGGCGCCCATTCGCGCGGGCGAGCAGCGGTTGTCGCTCGTGCCGACGCTCACGGCGGTTCCGGTGGGTTCGATGGGGCCCGTGCCCCGCTCGGCGGCGGGTCTTCCCCCCCGCGAAGGCAACGCCCCGGCTCAGGTCGCCGATCAGGTTGAGCACGGGCTGCAGGTGGCGATGCGCGACCTTCCCTCGCCCGGCGGCGAGCGGCTGGTCACCCTCCGTTTGTTCCCGTCAGCGCTGGGCTCGATGCGGATCGCCATGCACGTCAAGGGCGAGACGGTCAGCGTTCGGTTTCAGGTGGGCAGCGCAAAGGCCAAGGCCGCTGTGGGTAAGGCGATCGACGACCTCTGCGCTTCGATCACGCGGCAAGGACTGCGCGTTGAGTCGATGCTGATCGAAGAGGACAGCGCACTTGCCGCGCCAGATCGGCCCGCCGACGACCGGTCCCCTCGATCTGACGGTCTGGCGGCGGGCGAAGCTGCTGGCAAGGAGATTGCGATCCAGCCAACTGCACCACACGGGCAAGACGGCCCGCGTGCCGGCGACGGGACGGGCAGGACGCCCTCGGTTCCCGAAGTCGATTCTGAGGGCGGAGTCCTCCAGGTGCTGACGTTCCGGCTCGACGCCGTGGCTTAGCCGTTCGACGCCGCTCCCGCACAACCGCACGAGCGACTGGAGATTCCCATGCCCGTTTCCGGTGTCACATCGGGTTCGAACCTCTCCGGCGGCAACAAGTTCGCCGAGCTGTCGAGCGAGTCGTTCGTTCGGATCATGACGGCCGAGCTGACGAGCCAGGACCCGCTCAAGCCCAACGACTCGAGCCAGATCCTCGAGCAGATGTCGAGCCTCAGGCAGATCGAGAGCTCCACATCGCTCACGGCGAAGCTCGACCAGCTTGTGAGCCAGAACCAGTTTTCCGCCGCCAGCAGCCTGCTCGGCGCCGCCGTCAGTGGCGTGAGCGAGAACGGCACCCGCCAGTCGGGCATCGCGGTCTCGATCGTGCGCACCAGCAGCGGCGCATCGCTCGTGCTTGATTCGGGCTACCGCATCGCGATCAACAACATCGACACGGTCGATGTGCCGCTGTTCGAAGGGCCTCAGCAGCCACCGGTCGTGCCGCCCCCGACCAACAACACGCCGACGCTCGCGCCGAACACCGGCGGCTCGGCCCCGGTCGCGGCACCGTTCCCGGTGAGTGAGTCGTCGGTCAGGCCGACCACCTTCGACAGCGGAGGCCCGGGCGTCCAATGAGCACTCTTTCAACAAACATGCTGCGGACGCTGCTGGGCACCCAGGCGACCGCCCCGGCCGCCGGGCCGGCAGCGAACCACGGTGGCTTGAACTTCGCCGGCCTGCTCACGGCTGCCCGGGCAGGGAGCGTGACCAGCGATCGCCCCGTCGAGGCCGCGCCGGAGGTTGCCGGCAAGCTCACGCCCGAGCAACTCCAGCGCATCGCCGTCGCCGCGGACCACGCCGAATCGGCAGGAATGGTCGACGCGCTTGTGCTCATCGACGGCCAGGCCGTCAAGCTGGATGTCCTCAGCCGCCAGGTGACCGCAGTGATGGACCCCCGCACGGTTGCGATCACCAACATCGACGGCGTCCTCGCCGCGCCGCCGTCATCCCTGGCCGCGGAGATCGCCGGTGGAACACCCGGCGAGCTTGGCTCCGCGACGGTGACCGGGCTGATCGAACAGCAACTGCTCGCACGCCTGGGCGCTCCCGGCGCCACGGCACGATCGATCAGGTAGTCCTCGTTCTCCCGACTTTTCCGCTCCCAGCAGGAGACTCTTCGATGGCCTCCACCACCGCGATGTACACCGGGCTCTCCGGTCTGAACGCCAACGCGCGCAACCTCGACGTCATCGGCAACAACATCGCCAACGTCAACACCACCGCGTACAAGTCCAACCGGTTGCTCTTTCAGACCCAGTTCTCGCGGAACTTCAGCCTGGGGTCGGCGCCGGGAGACATATCCGGCGGCACGAACCCCGTGCAGATCGGGCTCGGCGTGCGCATCGGCGGAACCCAACGCAACTTCAGCGCGGGCTCGCTCTCTTCCACCGGCAACCAGACCGATCTGGCCATCGCCGGCAACGGCTTCTTTATGGTCGACCGTGGCCAGAGCCGCTTCTACACCCGCGCCGGCAACTTCACGCTCAACTCGGATCAGCAAGTCGTCAACGGCTCCGGCGACCGGCTCATGGGCTGGGGCGTTGACGCGGACTTCCAGGTCACCCGCACGACACTGACCCCCGTCACCATCCCGCTGGGGCAACTGCGGATCGCTCAGGCGACGACCAACGCCGCCCTCACGGGCAACCTCCGCGGCGACAGCACCGCCCCGATCGCCAACGCCGGCTCGCGCCTCACCCTCGGTGCGCTGACCGATACTACCGGTGCCATCGCGGCGACGAGCCTGCTGATCAACCTCCAGAACACCGCAGCGATCCCCGCCTCGATCGCCGCCGCCGGAGACGTCATCACGCTCCGCGGCGCCCACATGGGCGGAACGCTCGCCGGCGCGTTCGACATCCCCGACTCGAGCCTGACCGTAACGGCGACCACAACGCTTCAGGACTACATGGACTTTCTGGCAACGGCGCTGACCATCCAGCCCGGCGCGGCCAACCCCAACGGCTTCACCCCCGGCGTCACG
>JAUXUZ010000411.1 GCA_030680655.1 Phycisphaerales bacterium | reverse complement strand
TGCCCGCGCTGAGGGTGCAGCGCCCGAAGTTGAGGCACGAGAGGGCCATCTGCAGGCCGCGGCCTTCCTGCCCGAGCAGGTGCGACTTGTGGACGCGCACGCCGTGGAACCGGATGCGTGCCTGCCACGTGCCGCGGATGCCGCACTTGCTGCGGTTCTTCTGGAAGATCTCGACGCCGGGCATGTCGGGGTGGAGCACGATGGCGGAGATCTTCCCCTTGCCGTCGGGCTGCTTGAGGCGGGCCATGACGGTGAAGAGGCCCGAGATCGCGCCGCTGGTGGCCCACTTCTTCTCGCCGATGACGACGAAGTAGTCGCCGTCCTTCTCGAAGTAGGTCTCCTGCCCGCCGGCGTCGCAGCCGACGTTGGGCTCGCTGAGGCAGAACGCGCTCACCCAGTCTTTGGCCAGGTGGGGGAGCCACCTCTTCTTTTGCTGCTCGTTGCCGAACAGCAGCACCGCCTTGCAGCCGATCGACTGGTGGGCGCTGACGAGCACCGCGGTCGAGCCGTCGTACTTGCCCAGCATCTCCAGCACGCGGTTGTAGCTGGTGATCCCCAGCCCCTGGCCGCCGAACTCTTTGGGGATGGTCAGCCCCATCACGCCGAGCTGGAAGAGCCGGTCGATCACCCACCGGGGGATCTCCTGCTCCTGATCGATCTGCGTCGCGGGGTGCTCGTTCTTGAGGTATTCCTCGAGCCGCGCCAGCAGTTGGTCGCACTCGGCCTGCTCGCGGGCATCGACCTTGGGGTACGGGAAGTAGTAGTCCTGCTTCACCCGCCCCCAGAAGAAGTTCTTGACCGGGCCCATCTTCGTCGGCTCAGCGCCCAGCCATTCCTCGGCCTCCTCAAGGAGCTTGCGGTCTTCGGCCTTCATGCCTTTGAGGTTCTTGAGGTCAGCCATTGGGGGAAGTCCTAAGTGATGAGTCACGAGTCGTGAGTGAAGCGGGAGGGTCGATTCGCCCTTACTCCAACTCTACCCGGTTCGCGGGGGGATTGCACGGGCTGAAGGCAGGAACTCAAAGGGCAGGAACTCAAAGAGCGCAAAGAGCGCGAAGGGCTCGAAGTGGGGTGGAGGGGATGGGGCGAGGGCAGGGGTGGAGTGGAAGCGGCAGAGAGCCAACGTGGCAGAATGGAGAAGTGGCAGAGTGGCAGAGTGGCAGAGTGAGGGAGACAGCAGGTGGACAATGAGATCTTGCGCTCCCACCTCACGATTGTGCTGTGTGCACAGTGTTCACCGTGCGGTCTTTGAGACCTTCGCGCTCTTTGCGCTCTTTGAGTTCCTGTCTTGCCTGCCTTGCCTGCTTTGGCCTTGCCTGCCTTGCCGTCTCTTCGGGTGTCGCTTTCCGTACCCTTCGCCCATGAAGCACTCGCACCTGCCCACCTTCACCGTCAAGCCCGGCTCGAAGGTGAACCTGGCCCTGCACGACACGGCGAGCACCGAGGGCGTCAAGGACAAAGACGCCGCGGAGAAGCAGGTGAAGAGGAACGTGCAGCGCCTCGCCGAACTGCAGGAGGTGCTCTACGCCGAGAACAAGCGCTCGGTGCTGCTGGTGCTGCAGGGGCTCGACACCGCCGGCAAGGATGGCACCATCCGCCACGTGATGACCGGCCTGAACCCGATGGGCGTCGACATTATCTCGTTCAAGAAGCCGACCGAGCAGGAGCTCGACCACGACTACCTCTGGCGCATCCACAAGGCCTGCCCCGCGCGCGGCGACATCACCGTCTTCAACCGCAGTCACTACGAGGATGTGCTCGTGGTGCGCGTGCTCAACCTCATCGGCGTTGCCGAGTGCCGCCGCCGCTTCGAGCAGATCAACAACTTTGAGCGGATGCTCACCGACAACGGCACCACGATCATCAAGTGCTTCCTGCACATCAGCAAGGCCGAGCAGCGCGAGCGCCTCGAGGAACGCCTGCACGACCCGCTGAAGAACTGGAAGTTCCAGCCCGAGGACCTGGAGGTCCGCAAGCACTGGAACGCCTACATGGGCAGGGGCCGCGCCTACGAGCAGATGCTCAGCGCCACCAGCACCGAGGCCGCCCCGTGGCACATCATCCCCGCCGACAGGAAGTGGTTCCGCAACATCGCCGTCAGCTCGCTGCTGGTCTCGACGCTCGAAGGGATGAGGCTGAAGATGCCGAAACCCGTGAAGGACTGGGCGAAGGTGAAGGTGGAGTAGAAGGCGGGTTTACCACAGCCGTGCGCAACGGAGCGCAGCGAAGTGGAGCCGGAAGCCAAGCAGCGGGCATGTTGCAAACCTGTCCCACGACACAAAGGCACAGAGCGGAGGCGCGGGCGTGAAGTGTCCAGGTCGCGTGACGCTCTCCACCTTCCTGATCCGCGTTGATCCGCAATGATGATCAGGTCGCCGCGGCAACCTGGCGATCGATCTTCCGGCTCGGCGTCCGGGGGGGATGAAGTCCTGTTCGGACTTCTCCTCTTGGCTTTCGGCTGTGCTCCGCTTCGCTCCGCGGCGCACGGCGCTCACGTTCGCACGGCCCCTATCCCTTCTTCCCCCTTCGATACCTTCGGTACCTTCGTTGTAAAAATCGTTCTTTCCCGCGCGTGGGTGCCGTCGGCATCGAGCACGCGGAGTCTCTTCGAGCCCTTCGCGCTCTTTGCGTCCTTTGAGTTCCTGCCTTCCTGCCTTTCCCTCGCGACCAGCGACTCGCGACTACTTCTCCGGCCTCGGGCCGCAGTAGACCAGAAAGTCCGCGCGGCCTTTGTCCTCAGCGCGGAAGCCGCCATTGGGGTCTGCATCCTGAAAGCTGACGACGATGACCCTGGTCTCGGGCCGCGCCGCCTTGAGGGCGAGCACCGTGCCACCACCCCCTTCTGCCCCCCCCGCGAAGTCGGCGTGGAATTGGCCGATGACGAGGAAGACGGGGGCGTGGCCTTCGGCGAGGGCCTTGCGGACCGTGTCGGCCATGGTGGCATCCCAGGTCGATTGGGAGCGGAACATCGCGTCGGACTTCTCGCGCTCTTCAGCGCTGGAGGTGGCGTACTTCTCCGGCGTGGAGCCCATGAACTTGAGGAAGTCGTGCCAGTAGCGGTTGTCGGGCCGGTTGCCTTCGGCGGCGAAGCGGGGGAGGACGACGAGGCGCTGCTGCTCGGGTGTGAGCAGCGCGAGGGCGGGGTACCCCTTGGTGCGGGCGAGGCGGACGTACGCACGCGGGGCGTTGGCGGCGAGGACGGGGACACCCGCCTTCTTCGCGGCCTCGACCATGTCGCGGTGGCCGGGCGGGTAGCTGCCGGCCCACCCCCCCGGATCGGCACCGGGGAGAAGCGTCTTGCCCGTGCGTTTGCGGAAGATGTCCTCGGTGCTCAGCCCTGCCAGATAGTCGTCGATGCGGGACTGGTCGTCACGCTCGAAGAACTCGAGGGCCAGTGCTGGGGGGAAGGGCGAGCCGTTCTTGAGGACCGCTCGCCAAAGTTCGGCGGCTGCGCTGAGGCCGAGCGGGTGGCCGTGCTGCTCGGCGATGAAG
>JAUXUZ010000386.1 GCA_030680655.1 Phycisphaerales bacterium | reverse complement strand
GGGGGCCTTGCGCGGAGGGCGCCGCTCCCTTTACTCTACGTGTAATCCGGGCCGACGCCAGCGATCCGGCACGGGCGGGCCGCACTTCCACCCTCGCGCGGGCTCGATAGCATGCGGCCATGGCAGCGGAACACGGAACGGAATACGCGGTGATCGGGGCGGGTGTGGCGGGGTTGACCGCGACGATCGAGCTCGCCCTGCGCGGCGCGGAGGTCACCGTCTACACCGACACCTCCGCGGCGCCCCCCGCATCGGAGGCTGCGCCGGCGGTCTTCACACCCTACCCCGGCGGTGACCCTGCACGCTTCCAGCGCTGGACCGAGCACGCCCACCAGACCCTGGCCGACCTTGCCGACCACGAGCCGCGCAGCGGCGTCGAGATGCGCGAGCTGCGCGAGTACTTCTACCAGCGCCCGCAGCGTCCGGCCTGGCTCGACGAACTCCTCGGCACGCGCCCCATCCGCCCGATCCCCAAGCCCTTCGTTGAGGCCACTTCCAGCATCCGGGCGCACATCGACATGCTCACCTACCTGCCGTGGCTGCGCAGCATGGCCGAGCGGGCGGGTGTTGAGTTTGTCGAGCAGCGTATCGCGTCGTTCGATCAGGCCTTCCGCTTCGGGCACCGGGTGATTCTCAACTGCGCGGGCGTCGGCGCTGCGCGCCTCGCCGCCGATGCGCTGGTGAAGCCGATGCACGGCCAGGTGGTGCACACCCGCAACGACATCGGCCTCACCTACAGCCTCCACGACGACGCGGCCGGTCCTGCCGGGCAGGTCGCCTACATCTTCGTCATCGATGACCGCCTGGTCCTCGGCGGCACGTTCGACGCCGGCCGCAGCGACCAGGGGACCGAGCGCACCGCGATCGACGGCATCATCCAGCGCTGCCGCGCGCTGCTGCGTGCTGACGGCCACCCGCGCTGGGAAGAGCTCGGCGCAGAGGGGAGCGAACTGCGGGTGATGGCGGGCGTGCGCCCCACGCGCGGCGCTGCGGGCGCGTTCGAGGAAACCCGCGTCGAGCTCCAGCCCTTCGGGCACGGCCGCGCGGTGGTCCACTGCTACGGCCACGGCCGCAGCGGCGCCTCGATCTCGTGGTCAACCGCGGCGGATGCGGTGGAGCTGGCGATGGGGGGGGAGTAGGCGCGAGTCGGTAGTCGCGAGTCGCTAGAGGGGGAAGGGTAAGGAAGGGGGCTCTTTGTTACATGGGTTCAAGACCATGCCTTCTGGCGATCTCCATACCCTCACGCCGCGTGAGCACACCGCCCTCCGCCAATCCGAGCAGCGATGAGCGGGCCGCCGGTGCGGTGCCACCACCGCGTCGCCGCGTGCGGATGGAGCGGTCGCAGGTGTGGCTGGTGACGTCGGCTCTGGTGCTGATGTCGAGCATCCCGCTGTTGCAGGCGGCGCACGTGTGGATCACGGGGCACTCGTTGCCGGGGTGGGTGATCTGGGCGGTGTTGGCCGCGGTCTTTGCGATCAACATCGCGGTCGCCGGGTATGTGCTGGTGCACGCCGTCCGGCTCTGGAAGCCGCTGATCGAGCACGGCTGCCGTCTCTGCCTGCGCTGCCACTACCCGTTGCCGGACGAGCCCGCCAGCGGCACCTGCCCCGAGTGCGGGCTGGGGTACGAGTTGAAAGCGACCATCGCCGCGTGGCGCGAGGGTGGACTGGCCACGCGGCGACGTTGAAGGGGCGGTTGTGGACCGGCGCTTGCGACACGCGCCCCGTTACGTCATGGCGGGGGCGTCTTGGCCGTGAACTCCGCGATGCTCACCACGGGCGCGGGGTTCGTGTCCTCCTCGATCGCCTTGATCAACCCCTCGATGGCGAGAACATCCCGGCTCAGCCTCTTGGCGTCACCCCTGCTTGCCTCAACGTGCTCGCGCATCGCCACGATGGTCTCCCGGAGGCGGGGGATGAGTTCTTTCGCAGCGCCGCCGTACGCGCGCAGCGGGCGGATGCAGCGGTTCACATCGCTCCCCCATTCAAACTCGTTCATGAGGTCGATGCTCAGCGCCATCCCCTCGGCGATCCGCAGCCGCGCCAACAGGTCCAACCCCCCGTAGCGGACATCGTAACGGAACATCTCCCCACTGGGTGCGTTGGTGCGGACCGCGCTGACGATGTCGGGCAAGAGCACCCTGACATCATCCGCCGAGAGCCGCGGGTAGACCCCTGCGGCCAGGCCGCGGATCAGCCCATCTTCGTTGGTGATGACCGCCTTGAGCGCCGCGCGCAGCAGCGAGCGGTCCACACCGTCGAGCGACTTGGAGAGGATGGGGACCGGCTCGTTTGTCCCCGGGCTGAGCGAGAACAAGGCCTTGGCGACCTCCCCGACGAGCCGCTGGCGCCGGTCCTGCGGGTCGCTGATCAACGCCGCGATGAGAAGGTCTGGCACAGAGGCCTCGCGAACAGGCTGGCTCATGCGCGGGATCGCGCGGGCGGCCAGCATCCGCATCCATGGGTCTTTGTCGCCCAGCAACGCCCGCACCCGCAGCGCCAGCGGATCGGCCTTGGGTCCGAGGCTCGCGATCGCCTCGCACGCGCCGTACCTGGCAAGGGGGTCCTTGCTGTCGAGCAGGTCTGCAAGCG
The DNA here is from genome assembly GCA_030680655.1 of Phycisphaerales bacterium. GTDB lineage: Bacteria > Planctomycetota > Phycisphaerae > Phycisphaerales > UBA1924 > JAJTGZ01. Next base: position 1,774 of record JAUXUZ010000386.1, on the reverse strand, counting down.
CGGGCAGGAAGTCGCCATGGCGGAGGCTCAGCGCCTGCGCGGAGCGTTGGCGCACCGCCGGCGACCAGCTTGAGAGCCCGGAGAGCAGCGCACCGGTCTCCCGCCCGGCGTACCAGACGTGCCGGTCGGCGTCAAAGAAAGAGAAGTCTCGACCCGCGGCGATCGTCTCTTCGACCTCGCTGGCAGAGAGCACCGGGGCCGCACCAGGCTTGCGCCCCGTGAGGGAGAGGCTCTTGAGCGGGAGGGCGTAGCCGAGCAGGTAGGAACCGGTGCAGTCCCAGTTCTGGTAGGAGTTCTCACCGCGGATCGCGACGTAGTCGCAGCTGCCATCCCAGGCGCGCGCGAGGTCGTAGTACCAGCGCGTCTGCGTGAAGTACGCGCCCGTGGCCGCCGGCCCGCACCGCGATACTCCAGGGAGCGCCCAGAGGATGTTGAAGTAGTTGCCCGTGTGCCCGCTCTCGCGCTCCGCGTAGGCGGCGGCGCCCATGCGCGCGTAGTACGCGGCGGCCTCTCGATCGCCGAGCAGGTCAAAGAGGACCGCAGAGCCGGAGCACTTGCCGTTGTCCTCGTGCCACGGCCACGCGTCGTGATCGCCGTAGGGGATCGCCCCTCTGTTGACCCACTGGCGGAGGAACCCGCTGGCCTTGGCGATGGCCATATCCAGGTCCGGGTCGCTCACCCCTGCCTCTCGCGACAGCACCATGGCCAGCGTGAGGGGGATGCCGGGCTGGTTCATAGCGCCGTAGCCGTTCAGGTTGCCCGAGGGCCTTGCGAAGCGGTGGCCCCACGTGCCGACAGCGCTGGCGCCGCGGGCGATCTCGAGCGACAGGCGCTGCAGCCCGGGCATGACCGACTGGTCGTTGGTTGCCAGAACGTACTCCGCCAGAAAGAGCGTTTCGTAGGCGTAGCCCCACGACTCGAGGCCTCCGGGCTTGGAGCCAGCGACCGCGCGCGCGTACTCGGCCACGAGCGGGCGGTATTCCTCGTGCCCACCCCCCTCCCCCCCCGCGGCGACCAGCGCCAGCAACGCCAACGCGTTCATGTCGTTGTCGATGCTGATCCGTACCGTGCCGTTCTTGTTCTTGAAGCCCCGTTTGGCGATGGCCTCGCACCCCTGCTCGAAGATTCGCCTGGATTTCTCGCAGCCGTAGGGCGCAGTCGGCGCGTACGTGCCGAGCACGCGCAGCATCAACTGGATGTTCTCCGTCTTCCCCGCGCGCCAGCGCACCAGCTTCAGCACGCCGCCGCCGGTTTCCGTCTCGGCCTCGGTCACCGCCTGCGCGAAGGCGAGGCGTGCATCACGCTCGAACGCACGGCCGTCGAGGCCCGTGATCACATCGTCCTTCTCCAGCAGTCCGTCGGCGGGAGAGCCCTTGGCAACGTCGGTGATCAGGATCTGCCGCGCATCGTCGTTCTGCACGCCCGACGCCAGTTTCCAGTTCCAGAACCAGCCGCGCGCACCGGTGGCGCCGAGCGTCCAGGTGTGGTCGCTGCCCGGCTTGCCCCCCTGCGTGAGGTCGGGCACCGGGGGTCGCTGGCGGTGGGATTCCTGCGCACTCGCCAGCGGGCAGGCCACAGCCGCTGCGACGATGCACAACGCTGCGAGGAGTCTCTTCATCCGGCACTTCCTTCCCTGGTGTTCCACGCCCATCTGCTGCGGGCTCAAGATGGAGAGACTACCACAAAGTCCGCCCCCGCAAAGGGTGACCCCGGCGTCAGGTGGTGGGGGCGGTGGTGTTGGGGGGCGGGGGAGGGGGGCGGGGGTTCAGTAACC
>JAUXUZ010000377.1 GCA_030680655.1 Phycisphaerales bacterium | reverse complement strand
GGGGGCGGAGGAGGCGGGGGGAGTGGTGGGGGCGGGGGGGGTGGGCGCTCCGGGCAGGGGATGCAGATCGTTCACGCATTCGGCCGCAGCACGTGGGAGGTGGCGTGGCAGACGGCCGCACGTTTCCGCTCGGCCGATTCGGGAACTGCTGCCGCGCTGGTTGTGGAAGTGTTCAGCGCCGGGTGCGTTGATGATGCCGCGTCGATGGCGGCGCGGTGGTCGCACCGCTCGCACGGGCCGGCGGTCTGGTGGAACGCGGCCGACCCGGCACTGGCCGCGAGACTCAATATCGCCCTGGCCGGTGTGAAGAGTGGCGCTGCCCTGCGCGTGACGAGCAACGCGTGGGGTGTGCACGTACCCGAAGACCCCCACAGCGAGATCGACCCCACGCGCACCGGCACCATGGTGCTCTGGTGCGGCAGCGGCCTCAAAGCGGGGCGCGGGGGCAGCGCAGCGCGAGAGCTTGGCGCGCTGCTGGAGGGGCTCCGCGCCCGGTCGGAGTCTCCGCGTGGGCTGCTGGTGCTCGCCAACCAGCCGACCGCCGACCGGCTGGGGCTCTGGAAGCTCGCCCGCTCGATGGACCTTGCCTCGTGCGTCAGCGTTGTCCCGCAGTTGACCGAGCGGTGGGACCTCACGCTCGAGGCCGATGCGCTGGTTATCCCTTCGACCGACGGCGAGCAGCACGGGTTTGTGCTCGACGCGATGGCGGCTGGCATGCCGGTGATCGCGCGTGCGGACGATCTGGCCAGCCACCTTGTGGACCACGAAACTGCCGTGCTCGTCCGTGAGCCGACGGCCAGCGCGTGGCGGACGGCAACATCAGAGGTGCTCGATCAGCCGACCCGGGCGGTGGCGCTCGGATCGGCAGCACGCAACTTCATCCGCGAGAAGCGCCTCGCCAGCGCATGGGTGGCGGGCGTGATGAGGCTCTACGAGCGCGCAGTTGCGGGCGGGAGTTCGAAGTAGCGACCGAAGGGGCGACGCATTGATCGAGGGACTCTTCACACCCGGTGGCAGTGGCGGCAAGAAGCGCAGGAAAGCCGCACCCAAGTCTGGCGTCGCAGGCTCTGCGGGGGCGCTGGCCTCAGCGCAGGCGCAGGAGGAGGGGGGTGCGGGGGTGAAGCGGCCGCTCACCGTCTCTGCGCTGGCAGCGGCGATCAACGAGAAGCTCTCGGCGGGCTTCCCCGCCTCTGTACGCGTGCTCGGTGAGCTGTCGAACTTCACCAACCGCACGCACTGGTACTTCGCGATCAAGGATGCGGGGGCGGTGCTCAACTGCGTGATGTTCGCCGGGCGTGTGAAGGGCCACGCGTTCGTGCCGGCCAACGGTCAGAGCGTAGTGGTCACAGCCAAGGTTGAGGTCTACGAGCCGCAGGGCAAGCTCACGCTCATCGCCGAGAAGATCGAGCAGGTCGGTGCCGGTGCGCTGGATGTGGCTTACCAGCAGCTCGTCGCCGAGCTCCGAGCGCTCGGCTGGTTCGCGCCCGAGCGCAAGCGAGCGCTGCCGGTCTTCCCGAGCCGGCTCGCGGTGATCACCAGCCGCAAGGGGGCAGCGCTAGCCGATGTGCTCAACACCGCCGCGCGACGGTGCCCTGGTGTTGAAATCTGCCTGATCGACTGCCTTGTGCAGGGCGCTGCCGCGGCACCGGACGTTGCCCGGGCAATCGGGTGGGTGAGCGCCAACGCCGCCGTCGAAGGGATCGATGCGCTCCTGGTCACGCGGGGTGGCGGGAGTATCGAGGACCTGTGGGCGTTCAACGACCGCGCGGTCTCGCAGGCCGTGCTCGACTGCTCGATCCCCGTCGTCGCCGCGATCGGTCACGAGACCGACACGACCATCGTTGAGCTCGTCGCCGATGCACGGGCGAGCACGCCGACGCAGGCCGCGATGCTGCTCACGCCCGATCGCGAGGCGCTGATGCAGGAGCTGCTGCAGAACGGCCGACGCCTCTACCTGACGGTGAAGCGCGACCTTGCCACGCAGCGCGAGGCGGCCGAGTCGGACCGGCGCAGCCTCGTCGGTGAGCTGCGCAGCAGATTGAGCGGAGCGCACACCACGATCGCGCGGCTGGGAGCACGCCTTGACCGCTGCCGCCCGGCCGCCCAGCACGCCCGGCGGACCGCTTCGCTCGAAGCCGGGGCAAGCC
>JAUXUZ010000349.1 GCA_030680655.1 Phycisphaerales bacterium | reverse complement strand
GGCCCGTGCGGGTCCTTCGCCGCGACCTGCAGCGCCGGCCCGCCCACAAGCACCAGCCTCTGGATCAGCAGCAGGTCCTGGCTGCTGAACTCCGCCTCTGCCGCAACGCCCGCGACCGCGTCCACCATGATGCCAAACGCGGCAGGGCTTGAGCGCAGCAGCACGTCGGCGTCGCGCCACACGTAGTAGCGCCACTTGATGTGGTGATAGCCCGGCAGAGGATCGGCCGGCTCACGCAGGCGGGCGAGCAGCCCGGCCGAGCCGTCGATCGTTGCTCGCAGCGGCCGGTGCTCGGCCGAAGGCAGAGCGTTGTCGAGCTGCATACGCAGCGACTTGAGGTCATGGATCACCGCACCGGGCAGCGAAACGACCTGGGCATCCTGCACAGAGCGGAGCCCCGCGACAACCATGTCCGCGGCCCGTTCACGCCGATGCAGATCGCGTGCCCACAGCACCATGTGCTTTTCATCAAGCAAAGACGGCACATCCCCGAGCGGCGCGTTAACAACCACCGGGGTGCGTCGGGTTTTTCGATCAGAGATCGGCATGTGCGCTGCCTTCCAGCCGGTGGGCACCCAATCCCGTGCCGGCTGATTGAGTCTGCCACACACACTGGCCATCGGCCACACATCCCCAAAAGAAACAGGCCCGGGTTGGCCCGGGCCCTCACATTCCGCGATCACAGACCCGAACGTGTCAGGGATTTGCGCTGGGGACGCCCGCGGTAGTCCCCGGATTGGGTTGCTCGGTGAACGAAACCATCCGTGTGCCGCCGTTGTCGTGGGTGACCTGCGTCGGCTCCTTGACCACGACCGTCCGTTGTGGCGTCTGCACCGATACGGACTTTCCCTTGCCCGGAACGACGTACACCACGCCGCGCAGCAGTGAGATGCTCAACTGTCCTGCGCCCTGATCGCCGGTGAGGTTGCGCACCTCGGCGCGGCTGAAACGGCCGAGTCGAACACGTGTTGACTCATCCAGAAGCACCTCAACACCCGCGTCGGGCCCGGTCCGAACGATGAACTTCCCCTTGGTCGATTCGTCCAGCTCAGGGATCAGCCACTGCGATCCGCCGTCGACTTGCCATTGCACCATGCCCGGCGTGCCGGTAAGCGAGAGCACCCTCAGCGACACCGGTTCCGGCGTGCCCGCAACGATCGGTTGAGCGAGGGGCGCAGCGGGTGAGGGCACCGGATCGGCCGGTGCAACCGCGACCGGCGAAGGCTGGTCGGTCACCTCCGGAGCGGGCTCGATGTGGATTGGCATGGGCGCTGGCTGCGCAGTTGCGACCGGCGCCTCGACCGTCGCTGGCGGAACCAGCTTGATCTTGGAGGTATCGAGCGGGGCAACCTCGGGAACGCCCACTTCCACCGGCCTGACGGGTTCAACCGTGATCGGGGCCGACACGACGACTGGAGCGGGCACGGCGACAGGTGCCGGCTCAACAACAAGCGACGGCGCGGCCGGGGTTGGCTCGATCGGCGTTGGCCTCGCGGCAACCGCCGGTGTAACAGGCGGCAGCGGTTCGGGGGCTGGTTGAACTTCGAGTGGACGCGGAGCCTGGGCGTCCACCACCACCGGCGTCTCCGGAACCTGCGTGGGTTCAGTCCGTACGGTCAACGGCGGCGCAACAACAGGCTCTTTGACCGCGACGACTTCGGGAGTGGTTGCGGCCGGGGTCGGGGCCGGGGTGGCGGCGGCGATAATCGGGGTGCTGATCGTCGGCACGTCAGCCGCTGGCGTTGTCGCGGCCGGCGTTTTGGTGTGCGCAAGCGCTGGCGCAGGAGCGTCGGGTGCAACCGGCGCTGCTGGCGCTTCGACCGGGGCGCCCGTCACAACCGGGGCCGGCTCGACATGCACCGCGGACACCGGCGGCTCGGAGACCACGCGGCCGCTCGGCCAGTTCTCAACAAACGTGGTTGACAGCACGGCCTGCACGGGTGCCGGGGGGAGAAGCGCTGCGGCGGGATTGGGAACGGACTGGTCGTAGACGATCGTCCCGGTCGGCGCGTGTGGCGGAGCCTCTGTCAACGCAGGGCTGGTTGCATCTGTGCCGCCCGGCGCCGTGCTCGGGGCTTCGATCGGAACCACCTGGCGGGCGCTGCGCATCTGCTCCTGGGCGCCGATCTCAACAGGTGACTGGCGCAGCGCGCCCTTGGCCGGCACCGCGGCAACGCTCTCGATGTCGATGGCGACTGCGCCATCCTGGACCGGCAGCGCGATCCCCGTCGGTGCACCCGCAACCGCCGGCGATTCAGGCTGAGCGGCGACCGGCGCGGGCACGATCGACACGTGCGGCGCGACCTCGATGGCCATCGACGGTGCGCCAGCAACCGCCGGAGGATCGATCGGCGCTGGCGCGGCCTCTTCCGTCGGCTTCGCGGCCGATGAACCCTCGGGGCCGACCTGGATCGGCACCTCAGGCTGAATCGGTGCTGGGCTCGGAACGGGCGCGGGCGCAACAGCCGGGGCCGCTGGAGCGGGCGCGGGCTGCGCCGGTGTGCGGGGCGT
>JAUXUZ010000348.1 GCA_030680655.1 Phycisphaerales bacterium | reverse complement strand
CATGATGCAGGCGAGGGTGTCCTTGGGGAAGCACGAGCCGCCGTACCCCAGGCCGGGATAGAGGAACTGACTGCCGATGCGCTTGTCGGCGCACATGCCCTCACGTACACGCCCGATGTCGGCGCCGTACGCCTCGCAGAGGTTCGCCATCTCGTTGATGAAGCTGATCTTGGTCGCGAGGAAGTTGTTGCTGGCGTACTTGACCATCTCGCTGCTGAGCACATCCATCAGGTAGATGGGGTGCCCGTTGCGGACGAAGGGGTCGTAAACGTCCTTCAGCGCGTTGCCGGCCTCGGCCGACTCGACGCCGCAGACCACGCGGTCGGGCTTCATGAAGTCGTCGATAGCGGCCCCTTCCTTCAGAAACTCGGGGTTGTTGGCGATGTGGAAGGGGATGTCCGCGCCCGCGCGGGCCGCGATGCGGTCGCGCACCTGGAGGCTCGTGCCGACGGGCACCGTGCTCTTGACGACGACCACCTTGGGCTTCTGCGACGGGCCGAGCGCCTTGAGCGAGTCGGCGACGGCGTCGGCCGCCGCGAAGATAAACCGGAGGTCGGTGTGCCCGCGGTCGTCGCTGGGTGTGCCGACGCAGATGAAGATCATGTCGGCGTCTTTGTGCGCCGCGGCGGCGTCGGTGGTGAACGTCAGCCTTCCGGCGGCGATGTTGCGCGAGAGCAGGTCGTCCAGGCCCGGCTCGTAGATCGGGCTTTTCCCTTCGCGCAGGCGGGCGACCTTCGACGCGTCAACGTCAACGCACGTCACGTGGTTGCCCGTGTTGGCCAGGCACACGCCGGTGACGAGGCCCACGTATCCGGTTCCGACCATGCTCAGCCGCATGCAAACCTCCAAGAAGGGGGGACTTTAGAAGGGTGGCGACTATACCCTCACGCCCCTATGTCTACAAAGCCACGGAAGGTCCGGCGTCCGACCAAGCCCGCCAAAAAACCCGCGTTCACGGCCGCCACGGCCGACCGCTACACGCTCTACCAGCTCGCCGTGCAGGAGCCGGAGGCGGACCTGGACTTCCTCGACCGCGTCTACCGCAAGCGCTTCAACCGCTTGCCGGCCACTCTGCGCGAGGACTTTGCCGGCACCGCCCTGACCGCTTCTGAATGGGTCAAACGGCGCGGTTCGAACCGGGCGGTGGCGGTTGACCTTGACCCCATCCCACTGCGCTGGTTCGCACGCAACATCGAACCTTCGCTGAGCGCCGAACAGCGCGAACGGTTGACCGTGATGCGGGCGAACGTGCTGTCGCGCGAGGCGCAGACCTCCGCCGGACGCGAGGGCTTCGACGCCGTCTTCGCCTTCAACTTCTCCTACTGGATCTTCAAGAAGCGCGATGCGCTGCTCGCCTACTTCCGCTCGGTCAAGGCGTCGCTCGGCAAGCGCGGCATCTTCCTGCTCGACCACTTCGGCGGCTCGGACACGATGGTTGAGCTGGTCGAACGCACGCGCAAGAAG
>JAUXUZ010000344.1 GCA_030680655.1 Phycisphaerales bacterium | reverse complement strand
CCAAATTTGGCCTTGCGACAGGGTGGTTTATCAGGTATTCTTTCGGCATCGAGAAGGTCGCACAGTCGCTGCCCGGCTCCGGGCGGTTCGTCCTTCGACCTGCAAACGGGAGTCCCCACACATGACCCGCAATATCCACGTTGTCGTTGCCATTGCTGGCAGCACCCTCGCAGCCGCCGCATTTGCGCAACCCGCAAACGACTCGCTCTCGAACCCGATCACGATCGGCATGCCGTCGACCATCGCCGGCACAACCGCAACAGCGTCGAACGACTTCGGTCTAGTCGGGTCTTGTGGCAACAGCGCGTATGCCAAGGACGTTTGGTACCGCTTTGATTGCACGACCAGCCAGACCGTCGAGTTCGAGACCTGCAACGGCACCTCGTACAACACCGTGCTGCAGGTCTTCACCATCGGCCAGCTCGGGCTCGCAGCGGAGGTCACCTGCAACGACAACGCTTGCAGCACGCAATCTCGCGTCAGCTTCCCGGCCGTTGCCGGCACCAGCTACATGATCCGCGTCGCCGGGTCGGGCACGTCGAGCGGCACGTTCACGCTGGTCGGTTCGGTGCCCGTTCCTCGGACACCGGGTCCGGACGTGACCATCGGCAACCTCTCAGACATGTCCAACTACGGCACGGGCTCGGTTTGGATGGCGTCCAGCGCTGCGGTTGGAACCGTCGCTGATGTCCGCGCCTACGCGGTCGGCACCGACTCGTGGAACATCGGCGATGTGCCCGTTGAGTGGCAGGCGAGCAATCAGCTCCACCCGGTCATCGGTCAGCAGATGTACCGCTACAAGAACGGGCGCTTCGACCAGTTGGGCATGTCGTGGCTCAAGCACGGGTTCCTCAGCACAAACTCCGGCGCGTTCCCCGACATGGGTCCTTGCGACGTCCCGCCCAGCGGCGGCGCACAGTTGGGCATCAACTGCTCTGACCTCTACGGATCGGGGCTCAACGGCAGCCGCTCCTACCTTGGCCCGCGCTTCGATGTGAACCCGACGACTGGCGTGTACACCTACCCATGGACGCCGCTGGTCGGCACGGCCCCCGGGTCGGGTGACGTGGTCAGCCGTCGACTCGTCGTTGCCAACAGCGACGTGGCACCGGCGAGCAACCCCGGCGCCGACTACTACGTCGACTGCCATTACGTGACGCAGGACGATGCGCAGTGGAACAACGGACGCAACAACTTCTCGATGCGCAAGGTCAACCCTGCGACGATGCTGAACTCCTCGCCGTCGTTCACCGCGGCAACGGTGCGCCGCATGACCGCTCTTGAATTCTGGGCGCTGGAGAAGACCGCCGGAGGCGACGCAGGGATCAACCTCACCAACGTGAACTTCCACGAGCGCACCGCCAGCGTGACCGACAGGTGGCGCCACTGGACGTCCTCACAGCCCGATGCGGCGATCCTGCCGTCGAACCAGTGGGTCACGTTCAACTCCGACATCCAGGGGCGGTTCATCGTCGCCAGCCATGTCATTCCGATTCCGGAAGGGGGCTGGAGCTACAACTACATGATTATGAACATCAACTCCGACCGGGCGGGCGGATCGTTCTCGCTCCGCACGCCGGCGGGCGATGCCCCCACCAACTTGAGCCTCAATGCTCCGAAGTATCACTCGGGCGACCGCGTGCTCAACAACCCGTGGCAGACTTCCAATGCCGGCGGTAAACTCGTCTGGACGGTCGATCCGACAACGCAGGACGTAGATGTTCCCACGCGCGGCATCCGCACGTTCGGGCCCAACGCCATCATGTGGGGCGCTCTGTACACGTTCCGCTTTGACTCAGCCGCGCAGCCGGTGTTGGGCACGGCCCGCATGGGCCTGTTCAAGGGCCCGTCGGGCGCCTCGGGCTATCAGGGCAACTCTCTGGCGATCGAGGACATCAAAGTGCCGGCTGTCTGCACCGCCGATGTCGGTGGCCAGGGCGGCGCCAGCGGCCCCGACGGGATCCTGGACAACAACGACTTCATCGCCTTCATCGACGCGTTCTTCAACGGTGACATGCTCATCGCGGACATCGGCAAGGCCGGCGGCGTCAGCGGTCCCGATAACGCTCTGAACAACAACGACTTCATCGTCTACATCGACGCGTACTTCAACGGCTGCCCGTAAGCCTGCACGGACCCAGTTCACAAACTGCCACCGCAAGGGGCCGGCGACTTCGCCGGCCCCTTTTCTTTGACCTGCCAACAAACCCGGCTTGGCGCTATCGGCCGCTCGCTGATAAGCCGCAAGGCCCGCACGAACTGGGCAACGTCCGATTACGCTTGGCCTCCTTGACGTGCCTTGCTAGACGGCCGTCCCGAACTCACATTCTCTCTGTCGCGTGCCCCGCCGTGGGGCTGCTCTCGCTCGCACTCTGGCTCCTCGTCGCACCATGCACTTCAACAACCCGCGCCGGCCCGGCAGAACCGACCACTCACCCTCGCACCGCGGGCCGATGGGGTCGCACTTTGAGCCCCTCGAGCAGCTCGAGCCCCGTGTGTACGCCGACGCGGCCCCATTCCCCAGCACCGCCACGGAGATGTTTGCGACCGCCGGCACCTACTCGACGCTCGACGGCGGGGCCGCGCCGCTCCCCAGCGCCGACTGGGACAACGGGCACACGCTGATGGGACTGACGCAGATGTGGGCGGACCCGAGGTTCTCCGCATTCCGGGGTACGGGCATGCGGACGGTCCTGCTCGACACCGGCATCAACCTAGGAAGCCCGTTCTTCGGGCCAGACGCCGACGGGAACGGTGTGGCGGACCGGATCGTCTATCAGTACGACTTCGCAGAAAACGACGGAAACGCGACCGATACGATGGGCCACGGCAGCAACGTCGCCAGCGCGGTCGCATCATCGAACGGGACCTACGGCGGTGTTGCTCCCAACGCGGACATCATCGCGCTGCGAGTGTTCAACAACGCCGGCCAGGGGAGCTTCCAGTGGCTCGAGCGCGGGCTGCAGTGGGTCGTAGCGAACGCCGTCCAGTACAACATCGCCTCGGTGAACATGTCGCTCGGCGACGGCCGCTACTGGACCTCGAACGTGCGTCTCTACAACATCGGAGACGAACTGGCGACGCTCGCGAGCATGGGCGTGATCGTCACCGCCGCGGCGGGTAACGGCTTCTACGACGGCGGCTCAAGGACAGGGCTCTCGTACCCCGCGGCCGACCCGAACGTCATCGCCGTCGGCGCCGTCTACGGCCAAGACGGCGGCGGGTTTGGCTACTCGGGCGGCGCGATTGCTACGACCAGCCCCGCGGGCACACTGACGCCCTTCACGCAGCGCAGCCCCTTGCTGACCATCCTTGCGCCCGGGGCGCCGATCGTCGGCGCGGCGGCCGGCGGCGGTGTTTCGGTGATGCACGGCACCAGCCAGGCATCGCCGCAGATCGCCGGGCTCGCCCTGCTCGCGCAGGAGATGTCGATGACGATGCTGGGCCGCCGCCTCAGCGTGACCGAGTTCCGTACGATCATCACAACAAGCGCGACCACGGTGATCGATGGCGACGACGAGAACGACAACGTTGCCAACACCGGCGCTTCGTACCCGCTCGTGAACGCGTTAGCGATGGCTGAGGCGATCTGGGGCATGCGGACAATCGCCGCCCAGCAGATCGACAACACGCCGCCGGTGCTCTCGGGTGTGCAGCCGCTGACGGGCGCGCTGATCTCCCGCAGCGCGGTGATCGACTACGCGACCCTCGCTCGCGCCGCCGATGTCTCTGACGCGGAGGGCGGACGCACCCTCTTCCGCGTCGACAAGGTCCTTTCCGGCACCCTGACCATCAACGGCCGCGCGTTCACAAGCGAGACCGTCTTCGGACCCGGCGACACGATGGTCTGGACGCCCGTCGCCGGCGACGAGGGCGACCTCAGCGCGATCAGCATCCGCGCCTTCGACGGTATCGACAGCAGCGTTGACAACGTTGAGGTCGTCGTTAACGTGGCCCGCACGAGCGACCCGGCGTTTGACCGCGGCATCCGCCTGGTGAGCGACCTGCCCACGGCCGGCGCGTCACCGTCCAGAGCCTTCGTTGCCGCTGCGAACGGGGTACGCGATGAGCTCCCGACGGTTGCCGACTTGACGTTCCTTGACTTCCATTCGAGCAGCCGCGTGGTTGCCGGCAACGCACGCCTGGCCGCGGACCTGTTCGCCGGCGCGTCGATGAAGATCGCCGCCTGAAACTCATGATCGCCGTTCAGCAACGCCGCATCGAGTAAACGCCGAGCGAGAACCCGGCCACTCCAATCGCCAGCATCACGGCGATCGGCAGTGCAACGTCCGCCGCAGTCGCCGGGCGCCACAGGCCAAACTCAAACAGCCTGATCGACCAGTACATCGGGCTGATCTCGCCCACCCGCTGCATCCAGCCCGGCATGGCGAAACTCGGCACCGCCGCCCCTCCGATGAAGGCGAACACCATCATCGCGCCCCAGCCGCCGCCCTGCGCTGCCCGTTCGCTCCTGGCAACCGTTGCCACGACCGTCATGATGCCGACAAACCCGAGCGAGACGCTGATAATCGCGGCAACAAGCACCAGTGGGTTGTTGATGGTGACCCCGCAGACCACCACGGCTACAGCGATCATCAACGCCGTCACACCCGTCGTCGTCAGGAAGCAGGCCAGCCCCTTGCCGGCGAGCAACCCCCACGATGGCAGCGGCGACGACGCCAGGCGGCCGAACGTGCCGCCTGATTTCTCCTCAAGCAGCGAAGCCGCAAACCCGAGCGCCGCGGCCATCACCCCCCAGATGATCCCCTGCGGGAACGAGTAGGTGAACATGTTGGCCGGGCGCCCGCTCGCCGGCTTGAAGAGATCGCGAGACACGACCCTCACCGGCTCAAACGCAAACCCCCCACCGCTGCTGCCCGCGTCTGGATTCGCGCCGGTCTCCTTCGATCGCTGGTCAAGCCGCCCCATGAACGTGTCCATCGCTCCAAAGAACGTCCCGAACATCAGCCTGTCCTCACCGGTGATCTCCGTCGATTGATCCAGCTGCTTGCGAGCGGCATCGATCTGCCTGCGGTTTACCTCCGGGTCCGTGAAGGCTTTGCCCATCCCCGTGAACGCGTACTTCTGCAGTATGCCCTGGAGCATGCCGACCTCGGCACGTCTGGAAGGATCGGCGGCGACTTCGATCTGCGACGGCTCATCGCCGCGCCAGAACAGGTTCTCCTGGCCCGCGCCGTACCCCTTGACCAACCGGATTACTGCCACGGTCTTACTGGAAGTGACTTCCCTCTCCGCCGCGCCCAAGTCATTTGACGTGTGCGCGTCGAGTTCGGGCGCTTCCGAAAGCGTCTTGACGAACGCACGGGAGCCCACGGTGTTGTCGTCGTCAACGATCACGACCTTGATCCCGGGAGCATTTCCGCCGCTGCCGCTGCCCGTTCCTCCGAAGATCGATCCGAAGAAGAGCGCGAAAGCGATCGGGAAAATGAACGTGAAGAAGAACCCCCCCTTGTCGCGGAGGAGCAGCTTCAGGTCTTTTCGAGCCAATGCCCAGATTGCGTTCATACGGGTCAGTCTCTTATCGTGCGGCCGGTGAGCGAGAGGAACACGCTCTCGAGGTTCGGAGCGTGGATTGAAGCGGTATCGACGCCGCCAGCGTTCACGGCCGCCGCGAGCGATTGCACCGGGTCGCGCGTCTCGATGCGTTCTGGCTGGTCTGCGCCACGCCGGTGCACCATGACGACGCTCGCCCCGCCGTGTTTGGCCGTCAGCCCGCGGACGGTGTCGAGCGCCAGCAGCTTGCCGTGGTCAACGATCGCGACCCGGTCGCACATGCGCTCGGCTTCCTCCATGTAGTGCGTTGAGTAAACGATCGTCGTCCCGTTTCGCTTGAGCGACTCGACGATGCCGAAGATGGCGACGCGCGACTGCGGATCGACGCCCGACGTCGGCTCGTCCATGAACACCACACGCGGGCCGTGCAGCAAGGCCGCGGCGAGGTTCAAGCGTCGCTTCATTCCGCCGCTGAAGCCCCCCACACGGTCACCGCGTCGGTCCGACAATTGGACCATCTTCAATACGTCGCTGACCGCGGCAGTGAGCGGTTTGCCGCTCATGCCATAGACCGATCCAAAGAACCGCAGGTTCTCCTCAGCCGTCAGCTGGTCGTAAAGAGCGATCGACTGCGGGGCAACGCCGATCAGTATGCGCACGGCCGCGTCGCACGGATCGCCCTCACCCGCCGCAGCATCGCCGATGGTCACCGACCCGCTGTCGGCTTTCAGCAGACCCGTCGCGATGGAGATCGTCGTCGTCTTGCCTGCGCCGTTGGGCCCCAGCAGGCCGAAGCACTCACCCGGTCGAACAGTGAGCGATAGACCGTTCACCGCGTTGACGGCACCAAACGACTTGTGAAGGTCCGTAATAGTGATCATCTGCGGTGAGCATACCGAGGCTGAAGACCGGTTGTTGACCTAGGCGGGCAGCGTCTCGAGCACCTGCTCAACCTGCCTCCACGTTCTCTGCACGCGCGGCGCGGAGAAGTCAAAGTCGAGGCCCGCCGCCTTGAAGAGCTCCGGCAGCGGCCTGCTGCCGCCGAGGCGCAGCCCTGCTTTGTAGTCGCGAATCGCCGCCGCCGGGTCCGTCCGGTAGTTCGCCCAAAGCTGCAGGGCACCGAGCTGGGCAATCCCGTATTCGATGTAATAGAAAGGGCTTGTAAACACGTGCAGCTGGCGGTGCCAGAGCGACGCGCGGACCTCCTCCAGCCCAGTCCAGTCCACGTCGGCGTAGAAGCGGTCCAGCAGCGCGTTCCATGCGGCGGAGCGGTCTGCCCTGGAGTGATCCGGATGGGTGTAGATCCAGTGCTGAAACTGGTCGATGGTCGCGATCCACGGCAGGATGATCGCGATCCCCTCCAGGTGGTTGCGTCTGGCCCGGTCGGCCTCGACTGGGCCGTAGAACTCGTCGAGGAACTCGTGGCAGGTGAGCTCCATGCTCATCGAGGCGACCTCGCAGAACTCAAGTGGAATCTCGGCCCGGTAAGCGACCAGCGGCTCGGCCCGGCAGAGCAGCGCATGGAAGGCGTGCCCGGCCTCGTGCACCATGGTCTCAACGTCTCGCTGCACTCCGGTCGCGTTCATGAAGATGAACGGGATGCGCTTGCGGTCGCGGTTCGCCTGGTACCCACCCGGTGCCTTCCCTTTGCGGCTATCAAGGTCAAGGCACTTGTCGCCCGCTACGCCCGCCCGCAGGGCACCAAAGAGCGAACCGAGCCCCGCATCCATGCGCTGAAACACCTTGTGTGAGCGGGCGACCATGTCTTCCGCGGTTGCGAACGGCCGCAGCGGGGCTCGCCCGAGCACATCGACCGAGAGATCCCATGGTCGCAGCCGATCCAGGCCGAGCGCCGCCGCCCTCTGAGCGTTGAGCCTGCGCATCGCCGGCACAACGCTCAGCTCCACCGACTCAGCGAACGCGTCGCAGTCGGCGACCGTGTAGTCAAACCGCCGCTTGGCCCGGTGGGCAAAGTCTCTGTAGTTTGCGAAACCTGCGTTCAGGGCGGTCTGGTGCCGCAGCTTCAGCATCCGATCGAAGAGGTCGTCGAACCGCTCGCGCTCGAGCAGGCGCCGCTGCGCGACCGTGCGGAAAGCGCCCTCTCGCTGCTGCCGATCGGTCTCCTCCTGATACTTGCTCATCTGCGGCAGCGTCCGCTCCTGCCCATGGAACTGCACCGTCATTGCGCCGGCGATCTGCTGAAACTCCTGGGCGAGCTTTGTGAGCTCGGTCTCGATGGGAATGTTCTCTGGCCTGAACAGCTCGACGCCGAGCCGGAGGTCCCGCAGCAGGACCGCGTACCGCTCCTGATCAAGCTGCGCAGCGGCGGGATGCCCGACGATCTTCTTGTCGAGTTCGAACGAGATCGCCTTCAACTGGGGTGCCACGTTCTCAACAAACGCCGAGTATGCGGCGTTGGCCGCGGCGTCATCGGTGTGGCACGTCATGTTGATCTCAAGCAATGTGCCCGCCTCGCTGACGGCCGCGTCGAGTTCGCTGCGGTCCAGCAGCAGCAACTGGAGCGCTCTCACGTCGGCAACGGGGCGGTCGAGCAGCCCCTGGTAGAGCGGGCGCAGGTTCTCCCAGTTCGTCGCGTCGAGGCTCGCGGGGACGTAATCGGAAGCGAGGGGCACCGGGCTGAGCATAAAGAACCCTCCAAGAGCGAATCACGGGCGATACTACCAAACCACGGAATCGACCGTCCCCGACCAGAGCCACGTCTGCAGGAAGATCACCAGGGTCGCAGCCGCGTGCGCGAGGACGATCATGTTCGTCGTCTTGGCGTCCCGTCCGATCAGTGCGAGCACGCAGAGCCAGTAAACGCCGATCGCGGCGCAGACTTTGACGATGGCCGCCAACGCGAGCACGATACCGACGTCGGTCGGCACCGGGATTACGAGGTTGAACACAAGCAGGAACGCGCAGACGCAAGCGAGCAGGCGCGCTGCCGCGAGATCGACCCTTCCGAACGGCCGCTGCTGCAGCCACGAGGCGAACCAGACCGCGACCAGACCGGTGCCGACCGAGGTGATCGCTTCAACGCCAACCAGCAGGCACCGCTCAAGGCGAACGCCAAACGCGGTCTCCGGCTTGGTGTTCCAGCCAGCGGCGACCACGGCGGCCAGCAGCAGCACCAGACCAAGCACGGTCGCGACCTTCTGCTTCAGCCCGCGGTCACGCACGATCGGCTCAACCGGGGGGGGCAGTTCCTCCTCTCCGAGTTTGGTCTTGACTTTTCCGCCGCCGAGCATGTCGTAGCCGCACGCCATGCAGACAACCGCCCCGGGCGGGATGGGCTTGCCGCAGGAAGGGCAAGGCTGATCGGTGTTGTCCTCGAGGATCGACTTGGACGGCGGGCGCAGCGAACCGCCAGCCCCTCCGCGCGAGGGGGGGGGCGGTGTATCGGCAGGCTTGTCGATCTCGTAGCCGCTCATTTCAGCGCGTTCCCCTTGAACTGCCCCGAGGTGCGACCCGCCCGCCGCTGATGAAGAACTCCATCAGTTCGTGCCCGTTGGGTATCTGGAGGTCCGCCCCGTTGGCGTGGGCCTCGTCGAAAGGACCGGTGCGGTGTGCGCGAACGTACGAACCGGCCATGGCGAATGGTACAGGAGTCGCGTCGTGTTTTCGTGTTGCGCAGAGCGTGTAGTGATCCGGGAGGATCAGCATCCGCCACCCTTCCCCGCTCCCCTGCTCCCCGCTACCGAACGACATGAGCCTTTGAAGCATCGGCGCCACCACGTGTGTATCGATCGCCTCGATCGCGGCCACCTTCGTCTTCCAATCGCCCTGGTGGGCGGTCTCGTCTGGGGCCTCGACGTGGCAGCACACAACATCGAAGCTGTCGAGGGCAGCGCACGCCGCCCTGCCCTGCCCCGCGTAGTCGTTATCGTGGTAGCTGGTTGCGCCCGGCACGGGCAGCTTCTCCCATCCGATCAGCGCGGCGATGCCGCTCAGCAGATCGACGGCGGTTGTCATTGCGCCCCTGCACCCGAAGCGCGAGGCGAAGCTCGGCATCGCGGGCCTGGTGCCCTGCCCCCAGATCCAGACCATGTTGGCCGGGCGTTTGCCGGCGGCCCGGCGCGCAGCGTTGACCGCGTGCCCGGGCAGGAACGCCGCGGCGAGTTCCATCAGCCGGCAGAGCACATCCGCCGCCGCCTTGGCCGTCCCGCTCCCCTGCGGGAGCGCAACATCCCACGGCTGGCGCGGGATCTCGTGCGGGGGCACTGTCTTCACGCCTTTGTGCGTCCGCCCTGAGGAGTCCACAAGGATGTTGCGGTACGACACGCCGGGGTAGACAACCAGCGACGCCATCAGCTCGGGTTCCTTCGCCAGCCAAACGGCCGCGAGATCGGCGATCAGTGTTCGCGCCTCGGCGTCAGTCACTGCGCCCGCCGAGTGGTCGAGCATCAACCCTTCGTCGGCGGTTCCGTCTTCGCCAACTGTCACCAGATTCACCCGGAAGATCCAGTCAAGCGACCCCATCGGCACACCCAGGGCCGCGGCCTCCAGCGGTGCGCGCCCGGTGTGGTAGACGGTGGGATCGTACCCAAGCAGCGACATCGTGCAGACGTCGCTCCCGGTGAGCCATCCTTCGGGCGTCGTCCGAGCTGTGCCGAGGCGCCCCATCTGAGCTACGGCGTCCATCGATGGCGTCTTTGCGGCCTGAAGCGGGGTGCGACCACCCAGCTCAGCGATCGGGAAGTCGGCGGCTCCATCGGCGATAACGATGCCGTATTTCACGCGGCAAATGTAGGTTGAGGAGCGCCCCGCGGCGGGGAATGCCTTTAGTATCCGAGCGCCTGCAGGACCGCCCGTTCGATCGCCGCTGCGTTTACGCGAACCCAGGCAACCACCGGGGCGATGACCATCCCGCCCATGGTGAAGACGAAGATCAGCCCCACGACCGCGGCACCCGGGGTGTAGATGAAAGAGCGGTAGACCGGCACGAAGCTGGCGACAACCTTGGACCCATCCCGCGGCGGCACTGGCAGCATATTGAACACAGCGAGCGTGGAGTTCAGCACGAGCCCGAGAAAGAGGACGATGGTCGCGTAGTCGAGGGCGTTGCCGCTCAACAGGATCTTGCTCAGTATCGAAGCGGCGAGGCAGAGGATCGCCAGCAGCACGTTGGTGAGCGGCCCGGCCAGCGCGACGAGCGCATCGTCGTGGCGCCGACGCAGGTTCTCCACGTTCACGGGCATCGCGCCCCAGGTCAGGCCGCAGACGGCCAGCGCGACGAGGCTGTAGAACCCCATGTGCTTGATCGGATCGAGCGTCATGTGGCCCATGAGCCGCGGCGTGTCGTCACCGCAGCGGATGGCCGCCCAGCCGTGCGCCAGTTCGTGCAGGACGATCGAGACCACGATCCAGGTCAACCACGCGGCGAGCGCGACGCGCCCCGCGTTGGGGAGGTTCGGAAACTCCCGGTTGTACAGCTCGATTACGTGCAGTCCCCACCAGTTGCTGAACATCGTGCCATCTCCTGCAGTCGGCAAGCGTAACGGCGCCGCATCAAAAGAAACAGGCCCGGCGTTGGCCGGGCCTGGGTGGGATCTGTTGCGGACCGATGATCAGGCGGCCTTCTTGGCCGTCTTGATCGCGCCGAGGGCTGTCTCGACGATCTTGTCAAACGCCTTGGGGTCGTGGATGGCGACTTCCGAGAGCATCTTGCGGTTGAGCGTGATGCCCGACAGGCGGAGCCCGTTGACAAACAGGCTGTACCGCGTGTCGCGCATGCGGCAGGCGGCGGTGATGCGGGTGATCCAGATGGAGCGCATGTCGCGCTTGCGGAGGCGACGGTCGCGGTAGCTGTAGACGCCAGCGGTCATGACCGCGACTTTGGCCTTCCACTTCTTGCTGCCGGACTCACCGACGTATCCGCGGGCCTTCTTCAGAAGACGCGAGCGGGCCTGTGTGCGGGCTGAACCTTTGCGTACGCGTGGCATATCGAGACTCCAGACGGTGCCGGTGCGGGGAGGTCGGCACTGGGCGCGACCTGCTTAGTTCCCGACAGGCGGGTTATGAAAAAAACGGGTCCTTACTTTCCAGCGGGTGCCTTCGCCTTTTCAGCGGCAGCCGCCTTCTCGGCCTTGGCAGCCTTCGCGGCCTTGCTCTGAGCGGGCGTCGGGCTGCGCTTGATCGTGGCGCGGTCCTGGTCACGCCCGCGCAGGCGGCGGTGGAGCTGACGCTCGAGCGCGCCGGCTTCGGCGTTCGAAGCGAACTTGTCCTTGCGCAGGCGGCGCAGGCGGTTGGGGCTCTTGCCCGACTTCAAGTGCTTGCTGTTGGCGCTCTTGTGCTTCACCAAGCCGGACTTGGTGATGCGGACGCGCTTGAGGAGGCCCTTGTGCGGTTTATTCTTGCTCATGCGCGAAACTCCGAATGGCCTGCCAAAGACCGCACACGGGGCGGGCCTGGCAGGGCCGCGATTATAGCGGGCTGTCTTGGTTGGTCCAGCAGTCGAAGCGGCTCGTACGACAAGGGAAACGCCCTAGCCGGGCCCCCTCCCCCCAACTCCGCAGCCGATTAGCCCGTCCTACGGGCAGAGGAACGTGTCCGACTTTGCAGGGATTTCGATCCCGGTGAGCGGGTCTGACTGCCCCGGGCGAACGCCCCTGCCCACGCTGGCGATCAGGTCCTCGATCGAACGTGGAAGCCAGATGTTGTCACCATCAACAACAGGGCTCTCGGTCCATTCGCCGTGACCGTCAGAGTAAAGAACGTTCTGGCCCTTCCCGCGGTGGTTCGGCGAGTTCTCGTTGACGTAAACCACCCGCTCGCCGCGGAAGGCACGCAGCACTGCGGGGTTGCGATCGGCGAGCACGATGAACGGCTTGCCTGGGTTGTCGAGATTCGGACGGTCGTTCGCGAACAGGTTCTGGTAGGAGTAGGAAACCTGCTCGAGGTTCTGCCAGTCGCGGCACTCGCTGGTGAAGCGGCACTCCCTCGCCGCGGCGTTTGCGCAGCAGGCCAGTTGCTGCGGCGCGGTGTAGCCGTTGCGGGCGAGTGTGAAGAGGTTGGCAGAGTTGCTCTGAGCGGGCCGGCCGACGTTCCACCAGGTGTTCCCGGCCAGCGAGGCGGTTGCCATCGGCAGCGCCGATCGGTTCTGGTTCCCATAAGCGGCGACGGCCTCGCCGATTGCGCCGAGGTTTCCAAAGCACGCCGTCTGCTGCGCACGCTGACGCACGGTCGATAGCGCCGGCCATGCGACCGAAACGGCCACCAGCAGCAGCGCCGCGATAGCGCCGATGTCGGTCAACCTGAGGGTGCGGCGCTGCGCCGCCGCCGGTTCGTGGATGTGCATCCTGCGCGACTGGTTCTGTGATTCTCGTTCGACTCGACGCAGCGTGGCCGCAACAAGGGCGTCGCATGATTCTCCCGCGGGCGCCGCGGTTTCCAGCAACGAGAGAAGCTGCGCCTGCCGCTCGGCACGGGCACGCATGGCCGCGGGGACTCTCCGTGTGTCCCACCCGTGGGCGACGAGCAGCTCCATCGCGTCGGCGTCGGCGTCGGACAGATCAAATCGCTGAGGGCTCTTCGCGGCGGCGACGCGCGCCAGCGTACGGCTGACCGATTCGTCGGCGCAGCAGCAGGGGACTTGCCCCTGCTTCAATCTGCCCAGCAGTGAGGAGAGCGACGAACACCGCTCGCGGTGCTCAGGGGCGAGTGACTCGATATCGAACCCCCTTTCTACAAACGCGTCAACGGCCTCGCTGCTCCGCGGGCAGAGACGCTGGGGTTGACGGTTGTGCGGGAAGTCGGATTCGACGTTCATCGTTGGGCCTTTTCGTGGCCGGCTTCTTCCCATTTCTTGGCGAACGAAGCGACGGCGGCGTGCAAACGGCTCTTGACGGTGCCGAGGGGGATGTTCAGCGCATCGGCGATCTGGCTGTAAGACATTTTCTGAAAGTACCCCAACAGAAGGATCTCTCGAAGCAGCAAGGGCATCTGGGCAATCGCCGCCTGGACCAACGCGTCACGTTCCGACGTGTTGACCGCTTGAGCGGGTGTTGGCCCCTTCATCTGCATCAGGTCCACGAACGTGCCCTGATCCCCGTCTCCACCGACGGGGGCGTCGAGATCAAGGGTCCTCCGACGAGCGTTCTTACGCAGTACATCACGGGCTTTGTTCGCGGCGATCGTAAAAAGCCACGGTTTGAAGCGTCTCGAAACGTCGAACGTCCCAGAAGAAAGATGGATCTGCAGGAACGTTTCCTGGAAGACATCCTCGGCGATCGCCCGGTTCCCCGTGAGGTGGTAGAGGAACCGCATCAGGTCATCGTGGTGCCGTCGGATAAGCGGCTCCAACGCACCGGCCTCACCCGTGCGATAGGCCGAGAGCAGTTGTTCATCGCTGCGGGTGTCCAATGAGACCTCTGTAGGGGAAGGGCCAAAAGCGGGAAAGGATCGGAACCAGTCTATCGAATCGGCTCGACTTGCGCAACGCGCCCAACAGACCGGGAAAACACTACCCCGCTCTCTGGTCCAAAGAGGGCGAGCCCCTCGGCCCTCAGTCGAGTTGCGTGGTTCAAGAGGTACCCCGCAAGGGCGTCTCGGTTGGGGAAGAGGTACCGCACTTGTACCGTCGGT
>JAUXUZ010000336.1 GCA_030680655.1 Phycisphaerales bacterium | reverse complement strand
GACCCGCCACCCCCAGCACCACCCGCGCCTCATGGCGTTGGTGGCAGCACGGAAAAACGGTGGCCCGAGCGTAAACCGCTCATTCTTCGTGACGTTCCACGCGGGCCACCGATTTCCGGTGGCCTTCTTCGTTTTGACTTGCCGATCAACCCCCTTCAACATCGCCCGCCGAAGCAGCAACCACGTGAAACCACCCTTCGACATCCCGGCCGATCTCGACACGCCGGTCTCGGCGTTCAAGAAACTCGCCGCCTTCAAGCCCGTCTTCCTGCTCGAGTCTGTCGAAGGGGGCGAGCGCCTCGCCCGCTACTCGTTCATCGGGCTCGGCCAGGCCGCGACCGTGCGCCTGCAGGCCGACACGCTCACGATCAACGGCGAACCGGCTCCCGGAGCACTCGACGCGGGCACGCTGCTCGACCGCCTGCGCGAAGCACTCAATGCTTCGCCCCGCCTCCTGCCCGAGATCCCCGGCCTGCCGCTCGACGGCGGCCTCGTCGGCCTCATGGGCTACGACTTTGTCCGCCGCATCGAGCGGCTCCCATCCACCGCCCCGCACGCGGCCGAGCCAGAAGTCGCCCTCATCGCCCCGCGCTCGATGCTCGTGTTCGACCACCTCACACGGCGCGTCGCCTTCCTCCACAGCGGACCGGAGTGGGAACGCCAGTCCCTGCGGCGCGAGATCGTCCAGGCGCTGCGCGCTGGCCTCGGCCCGCCGCCCGCGCGAACCGGCCACGCGCCCCCCGACGTCAGCCTCACCGAAGAGGCCTTCCTCGCCGCCGTCGCACAGGCCAAGGAGCACATCGCCGCCGGTGATGTCTTCCAGCTCGTGCTCTCCGTCCGCTTCACCGGCTCGTGCCGCACCGACCCCTTCGAGGTCTACCGGGCGCTGCGCCTGCTCAACCCTTCCCCCTACATGTACTACTTCGATTTCGGCGATGCCCAGCTCGTCGGCTCATCGCCCGAAGCGCTGGTCAAGCTCATCAGCGGCACCGCCACCCTCCGCCCCATCGCCGGCACCCGCCCCCGCGGCACCGACGACGCCACCGACAAGACCCTCGAAACCGAGCTCCTCGCCGACCCCAAAGAGTCCGCCGAGCACGTCATGCTCGTTGACCTCGCCCGCAACGACCTCGGCCGCGTCGCCGCCCCCGGCTCCGTCGTCGTCCACCCCTACCGGGCGATCGAACGCTACAGCCACGTCATGCACATCGTCAGCGGCGTAACCGGAACCTTGGCACCGGGAAAAGACGCCTTCGACCTCTTCTCCGCCGCCTTCCCCGCAGGCACCCTCACCGGGGCCCCCA
>JAUXUZ010000331.1 GCA_030680655.1 Phycisphaerales bacterium | reverse complement strand
CCTCGCCAGCGTCATCTTGCAGATGAAGTCGCTGCGCCTGGGCCCGGTCGAAGAGTTCCCCTTCGTCGAGCCGCCCGACTCGCGCATGATCAAGGACGGCTACGACTCGCTCCTTGAGCTGGGCGCGATCGACGAGGCCGGCGAGCTCACGCCGATCGGCAAGAGCCTCTCACGCCTCCCGCTCGACCCGCGCATCGGACGCATGATCATCGCCGCCGAAGAGCAAGGGTGCCTCACCGAGGTCCTCCCCATCGCCGCGGCCCTCTCGGTGCAGGACCCGCGCGACCGCCCCATGGAGAAGGCCCAGGCCGCCGACCAGGCCCAGGCGCAGTTCAAGAACGAGACCTCCGACTTCATCACGCTCTTGAGCATCTGGGAGTGGTGGACCAAGGCCCGCGACGAGGGCACGTGGAACCAGGTCAAGAAGGGGTGCCACGATCGCTTCCTCTCCTTCAACCGCATGCGCGAGTGGGAAGAAACCCACAACCAGCTCCGGCGCCTGTGCGAGGAGCTCGACTTCGCCTTCAACGACCGCAAGACCAAGCCCGCCGGCGACGACGCGATCCACAAAGCCCTCCTCCCCGGCCTGCTCTCCAACATCCTGCTCAAGAACGAGGCCGCGGGCGCAACCCTGGGCGAGTACAAGGGCGCCCGCTCGGTGCTCGCGCACATCTTCCCTGGCTCAACCCTCTTCAAAAAGGGCGGGCGCTGGCTCGTCGCCGCCGAGCTGGTGCAGACCACACGCCTCTACGCGCGCACGCTCGCACGCGTCCAGCCCGAGTGGGTCGAGCAGGCCGCGGCACACCTTCTCAAGCGTTCCTACGCCGACCCACACTTCCACGACGAGTCGGGGCGCGTGATGGCGTGGGAGCGTGCCACCCTCCACGGGCTCGTGCTCATCGCCCGCCGGCGCGTCGACTACTCCAAGATCAACCCCGTCGAGGCCCGCGACATCTTCATCTACGACGCCCTTGTCAACCGCTCGTACGTCCCCGCCTACGCCGAGAACGCCAACCCCGACTCGCCCGACGGCTGGTTCGCCCACAACACCCGCATCCTCGAAGAGGCCAACCGCGTCGAGGCCAAGCTCCGCCGCCACGACCTCATCGCCGAGAAGAACGCCCTCCACAACTTCTTCGACCCGCGCATCGCCGCCGACGTCACCTCCACGCACCGCTTCGAGGGCTGGCGCAAGGATGCGCAGCGTGCCGACCCCAAAGTCCTCCACATGTCCCTCGCGGCCATCCTCCCCGAAGGAATCCCCGAAGAAGCCGACGACACGCTCTACCCCGACTACGTCCCGCTGGGCCAGTCGCTCGGCCTGCTCGACTACCAACTCGCCCCCGGCAAGGCCGTCGACGGCGTCACCCTCAACGTCCCCATTGAGACGCTCACCGCCCTCAACGAGCACACCGCCGAGTGGCTCGTCCCCGGCATGGTGCAGGAGAAGGTCCACGCGCTGCTCAAGAGCCTCCCCAAGCAGTACCGCACGCAGTTTGTCGGCCAGAAGACCGACGCCAGCGCAGACACAGGCCTCGGCGCGTTCGCCGCCGAGCTCACCAGCCACCTCACTTTCAACGACGGCCGCCTCGCCGATGCCCTTTCCGCCGCGGTCGATGAACTCCGCGGCATAGCCGTCCCGCCCGACGCCTGGCCCATGCGCGGCATCTCCGACCACCTCCAGCTCAACATCCGCGTCCTCGACGAAGCGGGCAACGCAATCGGCGAGGGGCGCGACATCGACGAGCTGAAGAAGAAGTTCGCCGGGCGTGCCCGCCGCTCGCTTTCCAACCTCGCCCGCCAGGAATTCGGCAAAGAGGGTCTCGCCGCCTGGTCTTGGTCGGAAGGTGACGAGCCCCTCCCCGCGTCGGTCGAGATCGACCGTGCGGGCTCGACGGTCGTGGGCTACCCGTGCATCCAGGACAACGGTGACAGCGTCGCCCTCACCCTCGCCGACTCACCGCAGTCGGCCACGCGCCTCACGCGCCGCGGCCTCATCCGCCTCTTCGCCCTCCAGTGCAAGGACGAGATCCTCGCCCGCCTCCGCTCGCTGCCGGACAGCGACGCGATGTACCGCCACTACGGCGCGCTCGGTGACCCCAGCGAGCTCAAACGCGACCTGGTTGACCTCATCTGCGAGCAGACTTTCCTCGCGCCGACGCTGGGAGATCAGCCCGCCAGCAAGGACCAGTTCGAGCAGCGCCTCACAAGCCAGTGGGGGCGGCTCGGCGGCAACACCATCACCATCGGCAAGCTCGTCATGAGCATCCTCGCCAACCGCCAGAAGATCGCGGCGAAGATGTCCAGCGGCATGCCCAAGCAATGGGAAGCCAGCATCACCGACCTCCGCGAGCACGCCGCGTGGCTGCTGCCGCCGGGCGTCTTCCACTGCGTGCCGCTCGACCGCCTGCAGCACTACCCCCGCTACACCGAGGGCATGTGGAAGCGCCTCGAGAAACTCCGCGAGGGCGGCACCGCCAAAGAGGCTCAGTCACTCCCGCAGGTCACCGCCGCGTGGAAGCGCTTCACCCACTGGGTGCACACCCACCACCAGCAGGCCAAGCACGACGAAGAAGAGTCAGGCATCGCACCCAACCCACCCGCTCCCAGCGGGGGGGTCGGACGAGGCTCGGCGAGTCCGGGGGGGGTTCACGCCGCGACGCCTCCCAAACCCAAATCCGCCCTCCCCCAGGCACAGGGCAAGAAGCGCGCCCGCATCGTCATCGCCACCGACGCCGCCGCCTGGGCGATGCAGTCGATCGCCGATTCATCGATGCCGCAGCCCGTCGAGCACTACCGCTGGCTCCTCGAGGAGTTCCGCATCTCCGCCTTCGCCCAGGAACTCGGCACCACGCAGCCCGTCAGCGCCAAACGCATCGACGAAGCATGGGCCCGCGTTGACGGCTGAGCCACGCTTGCAACCCTTGTTTTTGGCGTGATTCCCTTGCACGCAGGTGCCCGCGCAGTATGCTGACTGTATGACCCCGTCATCCATTTCTCTCTCCCTCGTCATTGCCGCCGCTTCCACCACGTTGGCGCAGGACGTCGTTTCACACTTCAACGAAACCGCAGAAGGGTGGACCTCGTTTGTCTGCAACTGCGGCGGCAACTACGGGCCAACCCTCTCGACGAACCCGTACACCTGGCAGCCCGGCGCCGGCTACGACGGGCAGCCCGGCTACCTGCAGGCGACCGACCCGTACGGCAACTGCAACTTTTTCAGTGCGCCCCCGTCGTTCACCGGGAACCGCTCGATCTACCTCGGCGGCCGGCTCGACTTCGCTCTCCGCAGCAACGTCGTGGATTGGACCAGCGACGACGTCGTCGTGATCGTCTCTTCCGGCGCACCGGTACTGGTCCGAGCCATCGGCGTCCCCGCCCCCGTGAACACATGGGTGAGCTACTCGATCCCCCTCGCAGCCGACGGCAACTGGCGTGTTGCCACCAAGACCGGCGCCGCCGCGACCACCACCCAAGTCTCCGCCGCCCTCACCAACATCACCGCCCTGCGCATCTCCGGTGAGTACGGCTCGACCGCGCCCGCAGAAATCGTCGGCCTCGACGGCGTCCGCCTCTCCCGCGCCTGCAGCGCCGCCGATGTCGGCTCCCAGGGCGGCATCGCCGGGCCCGACCACATCCTCGACAACAACGACTTCATCGTCTACATCGACTATTTCTTCGCCGGCAACCCCCTCGCTGACCTGGGCCGCCAGGGCGGCATCGCCCCCGGTGACGACACGTTTGACAACAACGACTTTATCGTCTTCATCGATCTCTTCTTTGACGGTTGCGGCTGACAGGATCCGTCAGTTCGCCCCGGCCGCGCACTCAAGCTCTCCGACCAGTGCCCGAGTGTCTCTGACCGGTGACCTTTTCGGGTACCACCCTGTCCCGCGTAGTGCTCCACGACCTCCCCCGCAAAGTCGCTGCTCAAGGCCTCCCGGGAAGTACGATTCCTGACTTGAGCGGGGTGTACACCCCCCGGCCTGCGCAATCATCTCGTTCGAGCAGTTCGCCCGCCACCAACCGATAATCGCACAATTCCCCGCAACACCCACCCATCCATCGGGTATATTCCATCATGCGCTACGCGATGATCCCCGCCGCCCTCACCCTCCTGCTCACATCGACCGTGCTGGCGCAGCCCACATACCCCGAGGGTGTCCCCGTTCCTCGCCACGCCACGATCGAAGAGCTCGCCTGGCAGGCCGCTCACCCGTTCGGTATCCCGAAGGGGGCCGCGGCCGCGCCCACCGGTCCCGTCACCGCGCCGGGTGAGTACGCACAGTCAGAGGGCATCCTCATGGCCTGGGAGGGCGGCACCACGCTCAACAACATCCAGCGCACCATGATCCGCCACATCACGACCTCCGGCAACGGCAAGGCCTTCATCGCCTTCGACGACACCGCCGAGCGCAACAGCGTGATGCCCACCTTCGCGACCAACTCGCTCAGCCTCGGCACCGACGTTTCTCGCGTGATCCCCGTCGTCGGCGCGACCAACGCGATCTGGATGCGCGACTACGGGCCCCGCTACGTCTACGAGGGCAGAGTCCGCGTCATCAGCGACCACACCTACAACGTCACCTCTCGCACGCTCGACAACGCCTTCCCGGCGATCTTCGCCCCTTTCCACAACAAAAAACGCTACGTCCTCCCCCTCGTCCACGGGGGCGGCAACTACCACCTCAACTCGATCGGCGAGGGGTTCGCCACGCTGCTCATCACCGACGAGAACCCAAGCCGCACCGCCGAGCAGGTCCAGGCGCTCTGGCTCCAGCACTGGGGCGTCAACACCACCATCACCCCCGCCTTCTCCCAGGCGGTCGACGCCACCCGCCACATCGACATGTGGATGCAGATCCTCGGCGACCGCCTCGTCTTCATCAGCGACTGGCCCGCCAACGCCGGCTCCGCGCAGGACGTTATCTGCGACAACCGCGCCGCGGCCATGTCCGCCGCGGGCTGGACTGTCATCCGTCTGCCCGCCCGTTCTCTCAGCGGCGTGCACTACACCTACACCAACATGGTCGTCTGCAACGACCTCGCCCTCATCTCCTCCTACACCAACACCACGATGCAGCAGTACAACGCCCAGGTGCTCGCGGCCTACCAGAGCGCTCTCCCGGGCAAGAACGTCGTCGCGATCAACTCAGACGCCCTCGCCGTTCTCTCCGGCGTCATGCACTGCATCGTCATGCAGATCCCCGCTCACACCGGCGACCCGGGCGCCAACGGCGGCCTGGCCCCCACCGTTCAGATCTGTGCGCCGACGTTCAACGCCGCGACCGTCCTCAACCCCGGCGACGGCGTCGTTTCTCGCTGGATCAGCGACGACGACGAGGCCGTCGCGTCGATCACGCTCTCGCTGTCCTATGACGATGGTGCTACATGGAACGCCATCCTCGGAGGAACCGCGACCGTCGACGACGGTGCTCACACATGGATCGTTCCCGATCGATTCACCATCAACGCCCGCCTGCGCATCTCCGCCACTGACGGCCTTGGCAACACCGGCAGCGACACGTCCCCGGCTTTCACCATCAACGGCACCCCATGCACAGCGGACGTAGGCGCACAAGGCGGCATCACCGGGCCCGATGGCCGGCTCGACAACAACGACTTTATCGCCTTTGTCGACCTCTACTTTGCAGGTGACGTGCGTGCCGACCTCGGTCGCCAGGGCGGCCTGCCCGGCGGCGACGGCTCGCACGACAACAACGACTTCGTCGTCTTCGTCAACGCCTACTTCACGCCCTGTTGAACCGTTGCACCCGCGTCAGACTCCGGTGCGAACGCACCCCGTTGCGCACCCTCGCTCGGCACCGCCGGCCGATGCAACGCCCTTCTTCAACCAGCACCCACCTCAGCACGCCTCGAAGAACGCATCGATGAACACGATGAAGTCGTTGTTGTTGAACACGCCGTCGCCGCCCGCAACACCCCCGGTGCCGCCGAAGTCAGCGCGCGTGTCCGACGCGAAAAAGTAGTCGATGAACACGATGAAGTCGTTGTTGTCGAGAACGTCGTCGGGGCCGACAACGCCTCCCGCGCTGCCCAGGTCCGCCGCGCACCCGCCAACGCTCCCGCCCGATGCCACGATCAACTCCTCAGCGAGCACCCGGGTCAATACGCAGGTCGCCCGTGTTGTCTCCGGGCTATCACCCGCCGCGTAGTTGCGGCTGTTGCGGAAGTTGAACCGCAGACGCGTCCAGTCCTCGCTCCCCTCCAGCACCTCGCCCGGCGAAGGGTCGTACTGCGCGCTGACATGGTTAATGTCTACCGCCACCGGATCAACGTCGAGCTGACCGTCCCGATCAAGATCGACCGGGCCACCCTCCGCAAGGCGCGCCGCCGGCACCGGCCCCACAAGCACGGAGCTCGACGGCAAGCCACCGAGCCCCAATCCCTCAAACAGGGCCAACTCGAACAGCGTCGGCCGCGTCTGACGCGAGTAGTCCAGCGTCCACCCCGGGATGTGGTAGTTCAGTTGCCAGCTGTAGTTCATGATGCTGTGGTAATTCGGCTTGAAGTTCGTCGGCTCGTGCCCTCCGTGGTGCAGCCCCAGCGTGTGCCCCAGCTCGTGCATAAACGTCGACGCCTGCTGCGTCGGCGTCCCACCCGGCAGATGAAACCCGCCCAGCGTCACCATGAAGTCGTCGCCCACCAACTCCGCCAGGCCCGACGAAGTCGTCGTCCCGTACAGATTCCCGAAGATGCAGTAGCGGAAATAGCGCTTCTTGGCGTTCAGAATCGCCGCGCGGTTCGGGCTCGCCCGTTCCGCCGCCGTGCCGAAGTAGTCCCCCTTGACCCTGTGAAACTCAACAAAGTCGTTCGGGAAGTTCTCCATCGGGATCGACTGGTGCGCCGGGTCGAACACGATGTGCAGCTTGATCCCCGGCAGGCCGTCGGGGTTGTCCACCAGCTCATTGGGCACCGCCGCGAACGCGGCCACAACCCGGTTGAGCGTCGCCAGTGTCGGTGCCCGTCCCGCCATCGAATCGACCTCAACGAACACGTCCTTGTGCCGCCAGTTCGCCCCCATCGCCGAAAGGTCAAGGTCTACCACGCCGTCGCAGTTGGCATCGATTGGGCCCTGCTCCCAAGCGTCGGGAATCCCGTCCTGATCGGTGTCCGGCAGCGACGCCACGCCCGGCCCCCACCGCCCATAGCCGCGCGTCGGCCCACCGCCTCCCGAGAACTGGCCGCCAAAGTGGAGCGCCGGCCCGGCACCACTGTCGAACACAACCGCCGCGGCCAAGCCCGTTCCCGCAGCACCCGCGTTGATCCCCGGACCGTACGGCTCAAACCGCAACCCGTTCCACCGCATCACGCCGAGATAATTGAACGAGTCCGGAACCGGTGGGGTCGTGTTGAACGCGGTGGTCTGTGTGCCGTTGGTGTTGATGATGTGCAGCTTCTCGCCGGTGCCGTCATCGGCCACCACCAGCCGACTGGCGTACTGGCTCGTTCCCCCGCCCACCGCGTGCCACGCCCCATCGAAGCTCGCGATGCGGTTGAGCGGAATCTGTCCGTCCTTCGTCGCGGTGAAGTTGCCCACCACGTACAGCTCGTCCTTGTACACCGCCATCGCTGTCACCCCGCCGTTGAGCCCCCCGTTGGGCAGCGGTTGAAGCTCGTTACCGTCCCACACGCAGATGCCGTTGGCGATCACGGTGTTCTGGTTGAAGCTGTTGCCTCGCGCCAGGTGCGCGAACCCGCCGCCGATGTACACTCGCCCGTTGTACCGGGCCGCGCACGTCACCGTTGAGTAAAGCCCGTTGACGTCGAGGTTGATGCCGTAGGACTGGCTGAGCTCGATCCACCGCCCACCGTCCCACGCCGCCACGCGCCGATTGCGCAGCTGGTTCGGGTCCGGGTCTGCAAAGTGGAACCGCCCCTCAACGATCAGCGTCTCGCCCGCGGCGAACGCGACGCGCGTCGAGATACTGGTCCCGGGGTAGACGCCGTTCGCGGGCCACGCCGACCACGACTGGCCGTTCCAGATCACACCCGCCGCATCGGCGTGCTCCAGCGCGACGTCCTTCAGCCCGGTGGCGTAAAGAGACCCCCCAAACGACGCCACGGACCCGTGGCTGCTCACCGTCGCCATGGTCGCCGGCCACCCCGCCGACATCGGCGTCCACCCCGAGGCGCCGCCCCCGTCGTATTCCGCAATCCCCGCGGCCGGGATCCCGCTCACGCTCGTGAAGTTCCCGCGCGCGATGATCCGGTTGTTGTGAACGGCCATCGACGAGAAGTGCGCCGGCCCCGCCCCCGCCGGCGGCATGGTCCACACGGGGCACGTTTGCCCGGCCAGAACCTGCGTGAAGACCGCCAAACAACCGCACCCGGTCAATATCAAGCTGTGGAGGTACATGGCCGCCCTGTGCCTTTCTCGTGACACTCCAATCGGTTCAGCATACCACAAATCTCAAAGAGTGATACCCGACCAGGTAACGTACCTCGAAGAACACAAGGCCTGTGGTCCAGTCCAAAGGAGCCCGGCTCGTTGTTTGTTCGCTAAGCCTGTTCCAAAGCCCCGATCGTCACCACTGAAGTGGCTCGCCCCGCCGCACCGGCGGCAACGCTCTCGTCAACAATCACCCATGCCACGCCGCGCTCCACGCTTCCCCAACCGCTCGCGCTGCGATACCTGCGGCCACGCCAGCGGCCTCAAGCCCGGCCGCGCATGCCCGGCCTGCGGCGGCACCATGGAGCCGATCGAAGACGGCTTCCGCGCCCCCGCGCCCGCAGCCTTCAGCCGAAACTGGACCTCCTGGGTCGCTTTGATCGTCCTCATCGCGTTCGTCGGTCTGCCGCTCTTCTACTGGCCCCGCGGGCTCATCGGCAGGTAACCAGACCGCCCACCCGCACGGGCCGACCGGCGGTTTCCCACGCGAAAACCGCCCCCTCGCGCCGCCCCTAAGGCCCACCCCTCCCCCCTATCATCCGCCCCACGCACCCTCCCTCCGTCCCACCGGGCGGCCACCGCCCGCTGCTTTCCCCATGCAAATCCGCAACTTCTCCATCATCGCCCACATCGACCACGGC
>JAUXUZ010000326.1 GCA_030680655.1 Phycisphaerales bacterium | reverse complement strand
AAGGACATCGAGAGCCAGATCGCCAAGGCGGTCCACCACGCCGACTTGATCCTCTTCGTGATCGACACGCAGGCGGGCGTGACGCCGATGGACGAGAACATCGCGCGGCTCATCCGGCAAGGTGGCGTGGGCGCCATCGACAAGAAGGGGCGCACCAACGACCCGTCGTCGAAGAAGGTCGTCATGGTCTCTAACAAGACCGACGGGCCCAAGTGGGAGAGCCACGCGATGGAGGCGGCGGCGCTGGGCTTCGGCGAGCCGCTGATGTGCAGCGCCAAGAACAACTACATGCGGCGCGAGTTCAGCGAGCGCCTCTTCGACCTCATCTACCCCGTGGCGAAGAAGATGCGCCGCGAGTCGGCGGGCAAGGAAGAGATCCCCGAGATGAAGCTGGCGATCGTCGGCAAGCGCAACGCCGGCAAGAGCACGCTGGTGAACACCATGGCCGGTGAGGACCGCGTGATCGTCAGCGAGATCGCCGGCACCACCCGCGACGCAGTGGACGTGCGCTTCGAGATGGACGGGCGCAAGCTGCTGGCGATCGACACCGCCGGCCTGCGCCGCAAGAAGTCGTTCGCCGACCGCATCGAGTGGTGGGCCCTTGAACGCATGGAAAAGGCGATCGACCGCGCCGACGTTGCGCTGCTGATGATCGATGCCACCGAGCCCATCAGCCACGTTGACCACCAGGTGGCCCACAAGCTCACCAAGACCTACAAGCCGTGCGCCATCGTCGTCAACAAGTGGGACCTCGTTCGCGGCAAGCCCGTCGCCGGCGCCAAAAAGGGTGAGAAGGTCACCCCCGAGCACTACGAGGCCTACCTGCGCGAGAACCTCAAGAGCCTCTGGTATGCGCCGATCGCTTTCATCAGCGCCAAAGACGGCGTGAACGTCAAAGAGACCGTCGACCTCGCCTTCGAGATGATGGCCCAGTCGTCGTCGCGCGTCACCACCGGCAAGCTCAACCGCGTCTCACGCGCGATCATCGACAGCCACAAGCCCACCAGCAAGACGGGCCTGCACGCGAAGGTCTACTACGTGGCGCAGATCGCTACCAACCCCCCCACCGTCGTGCTCGTGGTCAACCAGCCGGTGATGTACACCCCCGCCTACACGCGCTTCTTCCTCAACCGCCTGCGCGAGGAGACGCCGTTTAGCGAGGTGCCCGTCCGCCTGCTCATCCGCGACCGCAAGCGCCACGCCGAGATCGTCACCAAGCGCGGCGAGAACGCCGCCCTCGAGACCGAGACCGGCGCACCCACCACCGAGCCGCAGTTCCTTCCCGCCGAGTCGTACTTCGACGAGCCGTTGCCGCCGCCGACCGCGCCGGCCTCCAAGGGCACAGCCGCCAAGGGCCCGGCGATCAAGGGCCCAGTGATCAAGGGCAAGGGCAGGAAGGCCGCGCCCGTGCTCGACGCCGACGAGGATGAAGAACCCGTGCTCAGCGAGGCCGAGGCCGTCGCGGCGTTCGAGGAGCCCGAGCCCGCCCGCAAGGCGGTCCCCTTCAACCCCAAGAAGCCGCGCCCGTCCGCGATGGAAGCCAAGGCCCGCTCACGCAAGCGTGCCAAGGGCAAGACGGCCAACTGAGGCTAAAAGCGTGCTTATTCCAGGCCGCGCCGGCTCACCAGGGCCTGCGCGGCCTGTTTGTTTCCCGGCGGCAATCGAGGGCCGCCGATATCGTTCTGCTTCAAAGCGAAGGGAACCCCCATGCTCACACTGCTTGTTGCGCTCGTGCTCGCCCAACCCGCCTCCACAACCACCCCCACCACCCCTCCGCCCCCC
>JAUXUZ010000322.1 GCA_030680655.1 Phycisphaerales bacterium | reverse complement strand
ACAGGTAATGCTGAGGACTCTAGCGAGACTGCCGGTGTCAAACCGGAGGAAGGCGGGGATGACGTCAAGTCCTCATGGCCCTTACATCCAGGGTTGCACACGTGCTACAATGGTGCGTACAAAGCGATGCAAGACCGCGAGGTGGAGCAAATCGCAAAAAACGCACCCCAGTTCGGATTGCAGGCTGAAACCCGCCTGCATGAAGCCGGAATCGCTAGTAATCGGGGATCAGCTACGCCCCGGTGAATGTGTTCCTGAGCCTTGTACACACCGCCCGTCAACTCATGGGAGCCGGTAGCGCCCGAAGCCGCTGTATTTCAGCAGCGTCTACGGCAAGATCGGTGACTGGGAGTAAGTCGTAACAAGGTAGCCGTAGGAGAACCTGCGGCTGGATCACCTCCTTTCTAAGGGATTTCCTTAGACCGGACCTACGGAGCGATCCGTAACCGGTTGTCAGCGCACCCTCGTCCTGAAGCCTGCGAAGGCCCAGGGCACCCGGCCGGCAACGGTCGAAGTTCGGACACCCAACTGTTTCACGATATAACGCAGCGCCCGTCGGCTCATCACCGGCGGGCGTTGTCGCTTTTTGGCCATGGACCTGCGCAGGTAAGCCGCGGCGTCTGGGAGGAGCGCGCGAAAGCCGCGCCGTCGGTGGGCCTGGCCATCATCTGCGATCCAACTCGTTCCAAAGCACACAAACGCAGGTGGGCCATGCTCCGCTCTGACGGTCGCTGTTGACTGGTCAAGTCCGCGAACGCAGAAGACCGAGGACGCGCGGCGTCCTGAAGCTCGCACCGTGCCTTGTTCCAGGCGGGCCTGCGCGGCTGGGCCTACTTCTTTGGCTTTGCCTTTGCGGCGGCCCGCTTGGGGGCGGCCTTCTTCGCACTGGGGGCCTTGGCTTTGGTCGCCGATCGTGCCGCCTTTGCCGCGGGCATGCTCGCGAGGACCTTTTCGTACTCGGCAACGAGCTTCCTGGCCGGCATCCGCCTGATCGCCTCGCCGATGACGTCGAGGGGGATGTCGTCGAGCTTCTTGAAGCGGATGCAAGCCTTGCCCATGTCGAGGTTCTTCTTGCCCGTGGCGGCCCAGGCCTTCTTGAACCACTTGAGCAGGTCCGAGTCGATGCTGCCGTCGCAGCCGCAGTAGATGAACGAGATGTAGAGCGACA
Organism: Phycisphaerales bacterium; assembly: GCA_030680655.1. GTDB lineage: Bacteria > Planctomycetota > Phycisphaerae > Phycisphaerales > UBA1924 > JAJTGZ01. The sequence goes on along the minus strand of JAUXUZ010000322.1, from coordinate 575 downwards.
GGTGCTGCTTCTGCGAGGCGAGCGCGGCGAACGGCAGCGGCTGGTCGGGGTTGCAGTGGTAGCCGGCGGGGTAGATCGAGTGGGGCACGCAGTAACCGATCATGCCGTAGGACATCCCCTCGGCGTACCCCTTGTCGAGGTTCTTGAGGATGACGCTGCGTACGGTGCTGACGGCCTCACGCCGGTCCGGGGGGAGTTCGGCGAGGTACTGCTCGACGGTCGCGGCTTTGGATTGCATGCGCCGAGTGTACTGTCTTTACGCAGGCGTGGGCGGCCGGGTCTGGGCGGATTACTGCCTCAGGAGCTTCTTTTCGTGGCGCACGATCGTGCCGCTCTGGAGGTAGATCAGGTCTTCGGCGATGTTCTTCATCAGGTCGCCGACGCGCTCGAGCTCGCGTCCGCACCGGTACATGATGAGGCCCGCGGCCTTGCTGTCGCGCTCCTGGCTCATCAGGTTGACGCACTCTTCGAAGAGCTGCTTCTCGAGGGTGTCGATCGCCTTGTCCTTGGCGACCAGCTCACGTGCGTCCGCGATGTCCTCGCTGGCGAGGATGTTGAGCACGCCGCGGCAGAGC
>JAUXUZ010000320.1 GCA_030680655.1 Phycisphaerales bacterium | reverse complement strand
CGGGGGCGTAGCTCAATTGGTTAGAGTACCGGACTGTCGATCCGGTGGTTGCGGGTTCGAGTCCCGTCGCCCTCGCTTTCAGGCCCTGCCAGCAATGGCGGGGCTTGTTCGTTTTGGGGATTGAGGGGGCTTGTCGCAGCGACTTGGGGGCGGATGTGGACAGATCGTGGACAAACTGTCGCTGGAATGTCGGAACCTCGCACTGGCATCAATAGTATGGTATACATAGTATATCTGCCAGGAGCTTCTTATGCGGGTCGAACGTGAGATGATGCGTGGCGCTGGGCCGGTGGCCGTGCTCAAACTGCTGGCGGATGGCCCGATGTACGGGTACCAGCTCGGCGAGGCCCTCACCCGCCGCTCGGAGGGCGTGCTGGACATGGGGCAGGGGACGCTCTACCCGATGCTCTACAACCTCGAGGCGAAGGGGCTCGTGGAGTCGTTCCTGCAGGATGGGCCGAGCGCGGAGGGCGGGCGCGAGCGGAAGTACTACCGGCTCACCGAGAAGGGGAAGAAACGGCTCGCCACCGATATGGCCCAGTGGACGCGTGTGGCCAAGGCGATGGCGGGGCTCGGCGTGATCGGCGCGGAGCCGGCGAGACTGGCCGCGGCGGGGGGCCCTGCAGCGACGGTGCAAGGGGGTGCGCAATGACGACAGCCACGGTTGTCGGCAGCGGCGGGGACCACGAGCGGCAGCGCAGCCTGAGCGGGCGTTCGCCTGCGGAGGTTGTGCGGTCTTCGGGCCTGCCGGGCCCGCTGGCGGAGGTGGTGCTGGCGGTGACGGGGAAGACGCGTCTGTGGAACCGCGAGCGGGTGTCGGTGGCTCGCGAGTTGTGCGGGCACTTTCTTGATGGGCTCGACGTGGGCGCAACGCCGGAAGAACTGAAGGGTTCGTTCGGCGACCCGCGACGCACCGCGCGGCTGATCACGCGTGCGAAGAAGCGGAACCGGCCGTGGGCGTGGAAGGCCGCCCGCGACGCATTCCGAGGCGCACTCGGCCTCCTGATCCTGGCGACGATCTGGTACGGCTACCAAGCCCTGCGCTTCTACTCGGGCACGCCCGTCATTACGTTTAACGCTATCTCGAAGATGAACGAGCAGTCGTTGGCGGTGCCTCTCGCAGAGCGTGCGTGGCCCATCTACCGCGACGCGTGGAAGGCTTTGCCCAAGCCGCTGGTCAACGCGGACGGCACGTACGTCGATCTTGAACAGGGCGGCAACGCCGCCGATCCGGCCCTCCCCGCGGTGCTGGCGCACGCACGCTCGTCGAAGCCCCAGGCGGCGGCTTTCAGGCTCGCCGCCGCGAAGGAGCGCTCCGCGTTCGTCGTCTCTGGCCGCAAGCACATCGAGAACCGCGAGGAGGCCCTGCGCGGCGAGAAACAACAAGGTGAGGAGCGCTCAGCGTTCGAAACGTCGCTGCAGCAGTTGAGCGTGTACCACTCCGCCGCTCGGACTCTCAGCTTTGACGCCGTTCTTGCGGCGAGCGAGGGGCGTGGCGGTGACGCCGTGGCGGACGTGCGGGCGATCATGGGGGTCGCGCGGCACGCGGCCGAAACGGGCACGATCGAGTCACAGTCGACCGGTGCGAGCATCCTCAGGCTCGCCTGCGAGACGGCCCGCAGGATGGCGTCGTGGCCGCCGGCGAGCCTGAGCGAGCGGGAACTCGTTGAGTTAATGCACGTCTTGACGGTGTATCGGGCGAGTGCAGCGGGCGCGGAGCGGCTCGACACCGCCGCATCGAGGCGGGCCTTTGATGATGTGCTGCAGCGCCTCTACACCGACGACGGGAACGGGAACGGTCACCTCAGCGCCGCGTACCTTGATTTGGAGAAGGAGTGGCCGGGCCGAAAGAGCTGGACACAGGGATGGGGCTCGCCGCTGCTGGCCGCCCTGGTGGCCGACCGCAAATCGATGAAGGACGCCTACTCACGCGTGATGGACGCGATCGAGGAACAGATCAACCGCCCGCTGTATGAGCGTGACACGAAGGCGGTCGAGGCACGGTTCGAGCAGGTTCGGGGTGGTCTGCTCGGAAGCGGAGGGGCGTCGCTGGTCGGCAACCTGATCGGCGCGGAACTTGTGCTTCAGCGGCGCTTGGACGAGGCGCTGATGCTGCGGGACGCGACGGTCGCGGGGATTGCGACTGAGATCTACCAGCGCCGCAACGGCCGGTACCCGACTGGCTGGGACGATCTGGTTCCTTCGCTGCTGCCGCAGGCACCCATCGACCGCTGGACGGGCAGCCCGCTGCGCTATCTGGCAGATGCCGGCGCGGTAGACCCCGGCCACCCACTGATCTACAGCGCAGGTCCGGACAAGAAAGACGACGGCGGCACGTTCGTTCGCAACGGCCGCGATGACGGCTGGTTCAGCCACGATCTGCCGCTGTGGCCCAACATCGACGCCATCTCGAGCAGCGGCGGAAGAGGAGGGGGAGCGGCATTCGGTTTCGGCGTGTGGTCGTGGTCGGATGCGCTCTGGAAGCGATAGGCCGATGCGCCTCAACGGGGAGCGTCGGTGATCTTGACGATCGCCGCGGCGGCGGAGATGCGTACCTGCTTGTCGGTGTCGCTCAGGAGCGTCGAGAGCGTCGTGAGGTACTTGGCGTCGCGTGTTTCGCCGTAGACGGCGGCGGCCTGGGCGCGGATGGCCGGTGACTTGTCGTTGACAAAGCCGTCGGCGAGGCTGACGGCGTACTGGTCGCCCATGCGGGCGAGGCTCGCGGCGCAAGCGAGGCGGATCTCGACGGGCATGGGGTTGCCCGAGTCGTAGCGGTCGCTGCTGAGGTTGCGGAGCTGAGCGCGGGAGCCGCTGTCGCGCACCTGCCCGAGGATCTGCACCGCCAGCGCTGTGGCCTCGATGTCTTCTGAGCGGCTGGGATAGAGCGCAGCGCGGACCTCGTCGATCGCTTCACCCTTGCCGAGCTTGAGCAGGGCCTCGGCGATCTGCAGACGCATGAGCTTGTCGGGGACCGCGCCGGTGCGGCTGGCCGGGGCCGCCGATGCGGCCAGCAGCATGGGGACGGCGGACTTGTTGCCGAGTTCGCCGAGGATGAAGGCGGCGAGGGCGCGTTCCTGGGCGCTGTCGCTGGCGAGCATCGAGGCGAGGATGTTGGGGTCGGCGGCTGCGCCGTTGCGCTGCAGGCCAAAGACCGCGGCGGCACGGACAAGGCGCGACTCGTCGGTGGTCAGGGGCTGCAGGCTCTCGACGAGGGCGCGAACCTTGGCCTTACCTGCGGCCATCGCGGCGATCGAGCGGATGCCGATTGACTTGTCGGTCAGGGCTGAGCGGAGGATCGGCTCGAGGCGGCCGGGCATCGGCAGGAGGCCCTCGATCGCGTTGGCGCGGAGGGCGTTGTCGGCCGGGTTGGTCGCGTCGGTCGTCTGGACCGAGGCGACGGCGACCAGCACGGCCGCGGCCTTCTCGCGCAGCTGCAGCGAGCTGGTGGAGTCGGCGGTCGCCGGCACGGCGGCTCCGGCCGGCTGCGGGTCGGCCGCGGGCCCGTTCCGGGCCGGCGTGCAGCCGTTCACGGTGAGGGCGAGGGCAAGGGAAGCGATGGCGAAGCTTGAAGATTGGGTGAGCATGGTTTCAACTATCGGATGGCAGAGAGGCCGGACGGGAAAAGGCTACGTCGCCAGGGGGGACGCGGGTTCGGTGGCCTTGCGGCGGGGGAGCAGGGCGAGTGCAACCAGCACCGCGCCGACGGCAGCGATCAGCGTGTTGAGGTGGTGGCCGATGCGGGCGTAGAACGTCGGCGGAGCGGCTGGATCGACCAGGGGGACATCGGCGGTCAGCACGCCCTCGGTCTGGTCCAGGGGCTTGCCGCCGTCGAGCGAGGGCGTGAGCACCTTGCCCGCGGCGTCGATGACGCAGGAGATGCCGGTGTTGGCGGCGCGGACCATCGGCGTTGCGATTTCCGCGCACCTCCAGCGTGCCTGGAGCAGGTGCATCTGGCGGTTGAAGGTCGAGCCGTAGAACCAGCCGTCGTTGGTGATGTTGACCAGCAGGTCGGCGCGGCGATGGCCGTCGGCGGTCGTCGTGAACGCGCGGCAGGCCGCTTCGTGGCAGACCTCGAAGCAGATGGGGGTGCCGATGCGGACGCCCTCGACGTTGAAGATGGTGCGGCTGGTGCCGAAGGCGAGGTCGAAGGCCATGCCCTTTGCGCCGAGGCCGGTGAGCCAGGTCTGCGCGCCGGGCCAGCGGTAGAGAACGGGGATGTACTCGCCGAAGGCCATGAGGTCGACCTTGTCGTAACGCTCTGACTGGACACGCCCATCGGTGAGGAGGAGGACGCTGTTGGTGCGGGCGTCGCTGGTTGATCGCACGCCGTCACCTTCTGCGGTGAAGCGGAGCCCGTCGGCGGCGATCGACCCGATCAGGAACGGGATCTTGCTTGGGGTCTGGACGTCGATCAACGTGTCGGCGAACCACGTTGTGGGGAGCGGCCCGCTTGTTCCGGCCGCCTCGGCCGTGTAGTTCAAGCCGGCGCGGCGCTGGGCTTCGATCGCCTCCGGGTTGAGGGCGAAGCCGGGGAACATGGTCTCGGGCCACACGATCAGTTGCGGGCGTCGGGTCTGGGCGGCGGCCTCTTCGCTGAGTTTGAGCCAGTGCCGGTGGGTCGCGACGCGCTCGGCGAGCGGCCAGCCGAGCTTGTTGTCTTGGGGGAGGTTGGTCTGCAGGACCGCGACGCGGAAGTTCCGAAAGACGTGCGGAGTTGACGCGGCGGCGAATGCGCTGAGCCCGAGCCCAATGACCGCGGCCAGAGCGGCTGAACAGCCGACGCCAACCTTGATGCCG
>JAUXUZ010000214.1 GCA_030680655.1 Phycisphaerales bacterium | reverse complement strand
GGTCAAAAAATAATGAGGCCCCGCGATGCAGGGCACCGGCGGGGCCTCGGGGGGGGGGCTGGTTATGGACTTAGCGTACACGCTTGCGTGGGCCTTGTCCAGTCATCTATCGGCTGAAGCGGCAATTTGTTCGCACCGCTGTTCACAAAATTCCGGTGGGCCGGATTCGGGTGATCAGAACTTGGGGTTGGCCTTTTTCTCTTCCATGGGGGCGGCCTCCTCGTCTTCGCCCATTTCGCCGCCACCGGCGGCGTTGACCGCTTTGGCGATCTGGGCGCCGACCTTGATGACGTCGGCGGGGATGTAGAAGGTGGCCTGCATCTGGCCAGCGCCCATGGCGAGCCCGCCCGCGATCGGGGGGAGCTTCTCGGGGATGTCGAGTTGGATCGGTTGTCCGGTGACCATGGCGGCCATCGGCAGGAGCGTGTCGAGGATGCCCTTGACGCCGAGGTACCCCTCGATGGTGCGGCCGGCGGGGAGCTTCTCAGCGACGGCGGAGAGAACCTTCTCTGAGGTGAAGGTGTTCTCGCCCTTGGTCGCCTTGATCGCGGCGGTCATCATCTCCGTGCTCTTGCTCATGGTGCTGACGACTCCGCCGTTTACGGAGGTGATGTAGCCGGTCGGGCCCCCGGTCATGCCGAACATGCCCTGCATGATCTGCGGGCCCATGCCCTGCATGCCATCTTCTGCTTCGAGGGTCATGTCGAAGGCGTCGATGGTGTGGCCGTCGATCTGGCTGACGTTGGACTTGTACTGCATCTTGCCGAGCTGGTCCTTCTCCATGGCCTTGGGCATCTGGTCGCGGTAGAAGGCGATGACCTTCTCGGGCGTTGCGGTCTGCACGTAGCCGGTGGTGCGGGTGAGCACGCCCCCCATGATGCCGCCGGCCGGTACGCCGACGACGATCGACATGCCCGTCGCGCTCTCAAGGGCGGCCGGGTCGGAGCCCAGCATGGCGGCAATCCCGGCACCGCCCTCTCCACCCTTGTCCTCAGCGGGCTTGGGCATGGAGTTGAAGAGGTCCTTCCAACCCTTGTTGGAGATGTCCATCGCGAAAGCGGCCAGGTACGGGCCGCCGGGGAGCTTGCCCAGCAGCGCGTGCGCCTTGCCCGCGGTGTCGAAGGCCTTGGCAAGGGGGGTCCCCTCTTTGGCGATGCTGGCGACGTCGAACGAGATCCCCTGCGCGTCGATGGAGAGCGCGGCGACGCCGCCGGTGAGGTCGGCGATGACGTGGTCCTTGACCCACTTGAGCGACTCGCCGTCGCCGGCCTGTCCGCCCATGGCGGCGAGGTCGGCGAGCTGCTGCTCCATGCCCGCGAAGCCCTCGTCGATCATCGGCTTGAGCTTGGGCATGTTGAAGAAGACGGCGACGTCGGCCTTGTCGGAGAGCTTGTCGCCGCGCGAGCCGAAGAACGCCTTGTGGGCGTCGGCCGAGCCGCCCTTGCCGTCGAACTTTGAGACGGTGTCCTTGTCGTTGCCGGCGACGACGTACCCGCCGCCGATGCTCTTCATGTAGACGTCGTTGCCGTCGATGGCGGCCTTGTCGAGCTCGCCGTCCTTGGCCGCGTTGAGGTCCTTGGCGAGCGTGGCGTAGTCGTCGGTCTGGCAGATGGCGATCATGATCGGCTCGTCGCCGCTGTCGGGGGTGGGGGCGCTGAGCATGACCAGCGCGAGCGAGCCCTTGCGCGAGATCGCTCCGAGCCCTTCACCGCCGAGCATCTGCTCGATGTTGAACGCCTCGGCGGGGAGGCCGGCGAGGGACATCATCGACTTGACGTCCTTCTCGAGACCCTCGATGCTGGGGATGACCACCGCCATCGTGGCGGTGGTGGGGACGCGGTCCATGATCGGCGGGAGGGCCTTGGCGGTGGAGACGAGCGAGGTGACGCACATGGCCATGCCGGCGGCGAGGATCAGGCAACGGTTCATAGAGAGGTCCTTTCAGGGAGGCGGGGTCGCGGCTTGCTGCGGTGTGTGGGAAGGGGGTGACCGGTGGCCGTGCGCTCGCGCGTCCGCCGGGGTTGGAACCCGCGCCCCGCGGCTCGGTTCCGGTTCAACGGTCGCGAGTGTATAGGGGCAGGTTGCGCCGGGGATGCAGCGGTTTGAACGGGGCTATTCGGCCCCGGAATTGAGAAAGCCCCGCGCGTGCGGGGCTTGATGCGTTCGGGACGGGTGGGGGGGTGGGGGTGAGCGGCGTGGTCTAGCGGTCGTTGCCGTCGCCGTCGACGAAGGCCTCCTCGAACGGATCGTCGCCGTCGCTGCCGGCAGCGCCGACGGCCGCGCCGCCGACGGTGGTCTCGTCGGGGCTGCCCGTGCGAGCGCCGCCTCCCGCTTTGTCGGCGGCGATCTGTTCTTTCATGGCCTGCCATTCCTCGCCGCTGACGAGGACCTGGCGTGCCTGCGTGCCCACGTGCGGCCCGAGGATGTTGGCCTGGCCCATCGCCTCGATGAGCTTGCTGGCGCGGGTGTAGCCGATGGCGAAGCGGCGCTGCAGGAGCGAGACGCTGCCGGTCTGGGCTTCGAGGACGTGCTCGACGGCCTTAATGAAGAGCGGGTCGTTCTGGGCGACCTCGACGCCGGCGAGGCCGCCGGAGTCGTTGAAGTCGTCACCGTTTGTGATGTCGCCCGCGGCCGCTGCGCCCGTGCGGATCTGCATGAGGCTGCGCTCGTAGGTGGGGGTGGCGATGTCCTTGAGGAACTTGACGACGCGCCGGATTTCCTTGTCGTCAACGAGCGTGCCCTGGGCGCGCTGCAGCTCGCTGGTGCGGGGTGAGAGGAAGAGCATGTCGCCCTGGCCGAGCAGGAGCTCGGCACCCTTCTGGTCCATGACGATGCGGCTGTCCATACCCGACGCGACCTTGAACGCGATGCGGCTGGGCATGTTGCTCTTGATGAGGCCGGTGACGACGTTGGCCTGCGGCCGCTGGGTGGCGAGGATGAGGTGCATGCCGACGGCGCGGGCCTTCTGGGCCATGCGGATGATGGAGGTCTCGACCTCCTTGTTGGTCATCATCAAGTCGGCCAGCTCGTCGATGACGAAGACCATGTAGGGGAGCTTCTTGGGGATCTTCGCGGCCTCGGCGTCGTCCTTGCAGTTGAAGCGTTCCTTGAGCTCGTCGAAGGAGAGGCTGTTGTACGCGGCGACGTTGGTGCAGCCCGCCTCGGCGAGCAGCTCGTAGCGCTCGTCCATCTTGCGGACGGCCCACTCGAGGATGGCCGCGGCCTTGGACATCTCGGTGACGACCGGGCACATCAGGTGGGGGATGTCCTTGAACTGGCTGAGCTCGACCATCTTGGGGTCGACCAGGACGAGCTTGAGCTCGTTGGGCTTCTTGGTGTACATGAAGCTCATCAGGATCGAGTTCATGCAGACCGACTTGCCCGAGCCCGTCGTGCCCGCGATGAGCATGTGGGGCATCTTGGTGAGGTCAACGATGAGCGGCTCACCGCTGGCGTCCTTGCCCAGGAACATCGGCAGGCTCATGCCGGCGTACTTCTCGCTGCGGCCCATGAGCTCTTTGAGGCGGACCTTCTCTTTGTGGTGGTTGGGGACCTCGACGCCGACGGTGTCGCGCCCCGCCGTGTTGGCGACGATGCGGACGTTGACGGCCTTGAGCGAGCGAGCCAGGTCGCTGGCGACGCTGGTGAGGGCGTTGACCTTGGTGCCGGGTGCCAGGCGGATCTCGTAGTTGGTGATGACGGGGCCGCTCTGGATGCCGACGACCTCGCCGTCGATGCGGTATTCCTTGAGCGACCGCTCCAGCGCGCCGGCCTGCTCGCGGACGTACGCCTCCATGGTCTTGCTGAAGTTGGCCTCGGGCTCTTCGAGCTGGTCCAGGCCGGGGAACTTGTACCCCTCCATGTCGCCCATGCTCTGGATGTCGCGCAGGTCGTCCTGCGTGGCGGTGCGCTTGTCGCTGCCGGCGATCGTCAGGGGGAGCTTGGCGATCTTGGCGCGCAGCTCCTCTGGGGACCACTTCTTGCCGGCGGCGCCGGTGCCCTCGGCCATGTCCTCCTCGGAGGGCTCTTCGTCCTCTGCGGCGTCTTCGTCCTCGTCGATCGCTCCGCCGGTGGCGGCGGCGATCTCGCCCTTGCGCCCCTTCCTGCCGCCGAGGGTGTGCTCTTTGGGGTCGAAGGCCTCGGTTCCGCCGATGCCGCCGGCGGTCTCGTCGATCGACTCGGCGGTCTCGTCGGTCTTCTTGCCCTTCTTCTTCTTTGCTTCGCCGGGCGCGGACTCTTCGGTCTCGACGCCATCGTCGAGGTCGGTCTCGGCGGACTTCTTCTTCCGCTTGGGTTTCACGGCGGCGCTGTCGCGGCTGAGCCAACCGGCGATCACCTCGCCGATGCGCCGGCTGACGCCGACGGTTCCTACGGCGGCTGCGCCGACGCCCGCCGCGACCGGCGGCGTGGCCTTGACCAGCTTCTTCGCGGCCCACTGGGGGGCGATGATCACCCAGACGTCAACGGCGACTACGGCGCCGACGAACATCGTGCTCAGCAGCAGCAGGCTCGAGCCGAGCGTGCTGAAGCGCGGGAACATGTACGCCGCGATCGCGTTGCCGACGGTGCCGCCGCCCATGTCCGGGATCGAACCGCTGCTCGGCCAGATCAGCGCCTGCAGGCCGCCGAGGCTGACCGCCATGACGACAGCGCCGACGAAACGCAGCCAGGGGTGTGAGACGCGGGCGAGGAAGCCGTTGACACTGAGGTAGAGGCCCCAGAGCCCAAGGAGCAGCCACGCGCCGGCGCCCAGGAGGTTCACGGCGTGGTAGGCGGGCCATGCGCCGACGACGCCGCACCAGTTGTGAACGGGGTCGTTGTGGGGGTAGCTGTAGACGCTGGGCCAGTCGCCCTTGTCGAGGCTCACCATGGCCGCGGCCATGAAGACGAACGCGGCCGCCTGAGCGAACCACGCGAGGTAGACCAGCAGGCCCCCCTTGATCCCGCCTCCGTCTTTACCGGCGGAGATCGGTGTGCCGAAAACGCGACCCTCATCGCCGCCGCGACTCTTAGTGGTAGAAGCCATTGTGCGGTGGGTATCGACCGGGGCTGCCGTGATGGGCCAAAATTGCGCGGGGGAGAGGGAGGTTTGTGGGCCGCGATCCAGGCCCCGCAGGCGATTGCCACGTGTTTGTGGCAGGTCAGTCCGTTCCCGCGGTCGTTCCCGGTGGCCGACGACCGGCTGGCCGCGGCTACTGACGGTGGACAGTCAACACCACCGGCACGCGGTAGCGCCGCGCGAGGGTCTCGGCCTTGAGCCTGGCTTGCGCGGCGTCGATCGGTTCGCGCTCGACGAGCGTGCGGACGCGCGAGACGCCGCCGCTGCCGCTGTTGCCGCCGTCGGTGTGCCACTCGATGCTTGTAAAGAACGCCCCCTTGGCGCTGGGCCACGGCACGGTCGACACCAGCAGGTAGCTGGGGTGGCGCGCCGCCTCCTCGACGGAGTGCTGGATGAATTGCGGGGGTGGCTCATCCATGGGCGACGGTACGCAGCGGCGGGCGCGGATGCGCGGCCTACTTCGCGGGGGGTGGGGGCGGGGGCGGGGGTGTGTCGGTCGAAAAGGGTGTGGACGGGGCGGGTTGGCCGTTCGCCTTGGCGGCCTCGGCCCTGGCGGATTTGTCGGCCTGGCTTGCTTCCGTGTCGGGAGAGGGTTGGTCGTGATCGGCGTCGAGGTCGATGTCCTCACCCGCCAGCACGTGGGCGGTGATGGGGAGCGATTCGAGCGCTTCCGAAAGCGGCCGCCCTTGCGGGCCGACAAGCCGGCCGCCACGGATCCGCAGCGGCAGGAAGACGATGGTGGCGTCGCTGCTGTGCTCGACGAGCGAGGCTGGGCCGTCGTACTCGACCGAGTCGGCCTCGGCGTCGATACGGCCGTCGTCAAGGAGTGTGCGGAGCTTGGCGAGGGCGGTCTCGGCGTCCTGCGGGCCTTCGGCGATGACGTGGACACGTACGACGGCGCTGCCCCAGCCGGGGCTGCGCGTGACCAGGTGTGCCAGCAGCAGGCACAGGTCTCCGGTGGCGCCTTCCTTCCACCAGACGTCGATGCGCCGGTGTGTGACGGTGGGCAGGGGCGACATGCGTTCGGCACGCTCCC
>JAUXUZ010000315.1 GCA_030680655.1 Phycisphaerales bacterium | reverse complement strand
TGGGGGGAGCAGATCTTCGTTGCCCTTGACCCCGCGGCGAGTGAGTGCTGGAACGAGGCGGCCGCGGATGGCAAGGTCGGCTACAAGATGTTCAAGAGCACGCAGGAGGTGATCTCCAGTGATCAGATGATCGACATCTGGTCGACGTGGGTCGCCAAGTATCCGATCAGGTCGATCGAGGATGGGCTGGCCGAGAACGACTGGGCCGGCTGGGCCAAGATCACGGCGAAGCTGGGGGACAAGATCCAGCTCGTCGGCGACGATCTGTTTGTGACCAACCCCAAGTTCCTGGCGCGCGGCCTCAAGGAGAAGTGCGCCAACGCGATCCTCGTGAAGGTCAACCAGATCGGCACGCTGACGGAGACGTTCGCGGCGGTGGACCTGGCGATGCGCAACGGATACGCCGCGGTGCTGAGCCACCGGTCGGGCGAGACGGAGGATTCGACGATCGCCGACATCGCGGTGGCGACCAACTGCGGGCAGATCAAGACGGGTGCGCCGTGCCGCAGCGACCGCAACGCGAAGTACAACCAGTTGCTCCGGATTGCTGAGGAGCTGGGGTCGTCGGCCATCTACGGCGCGACAACGTGGACGCGATAGGAGCCTCGGGCGCAAGCACGAGCGCGATGCCGGCGGACAGAGAAGACGGCCTCGGATCAACGTTGATGGAAGCGGATTAAGGCGCTTTTTTGATAATGTGGGCGCGTGGACGGTTCCGGTAGCAGGAAGCACAAGAGCCCCCACGTGAGGGGGCACAGGGCGCAAGACACACTACAGTCCGCCCCCCCCAAAGCCGGGCTGTAGTGCCGCGCTCCCGCCCCTGACCTCCCCGCACTGAGATCGGGCCCGGGGCAGACTGCGTTCGATGGCGCCCGGCACTTGGCGCACGGCCGCTCTACACAGCGTCGCCTCGGTTGACCCGGGCCGGAATCTGTTTCCGCGTTCACGTGCCGAATCCGCTGGCACAACCGTCCGCGCGGTGGTAGGCTGGAGTGGTCGGTTCCGCGTGCCCTGGGCGGGCCGACAAGGAGCTACCGGTGAATCCACAGCGCTGCCCCGTCCGTTCCGATTGCGGGTCCTTCTTGCTCATTCCGCTCCTGTGGCTCAGCGCTGCGGCCTGCGCCCAGCCGATCCTGATCGACTTCGAACTCCTCCCTGGTATGGGCAACTCACCCGGCGCGCCGATCCCCGCGGCGTCACGCCTCTCCGACCAGTACCTCGCCACGCACGGGGTGCGGTTCTCCTCCGGTGCTCCGTACGTCGCGGTCGTTGTCCACGGTGGGGGCACACCCAGCGGCACGCGCATCATCGGCGGCTCGACATCTGGTGGCCTGCTTACTTACCAGCAGACCTTCCCGCTCGTGGCGCGGTTCTTCGACGCCACCGGCACCCAGCCGATGACCGTCACCCAGGTGTCGATCCGCGGCGATCTGAACCCGATCCCCGGGACCAAGACCATCGAAGCGTTCGACCTGTCGGGCACGATGATCGCTTCGCAGACGCTCGAAGACGGCAATCCCGCCGCGCTCTCGGTGAACGCACCGGGCATCCACCGACTGCGGTTCTACTCAAGCTCGGCCACGGTCGGCTTCGACGACCTGCGCTTCGACGCCCCGACCGCGTCGTGCGCTGCGGACATCGGCGCCACCGGCGGCGTCCCCGGCTCGGAC
>JAUXUZ010000314.1 GCA_030680655.1 Phycisphaerales bacterium | reverse complement strand
GGGGGGGAGTGTGGATGAGGCCCGCTCGGCGGCCGCCGATGCGGCGCTGCGCAGCACGGCGGCGGCGTTTGCGCGGAGCGTGCAGTGGGTCGCATCGGCGTGCGCTGAGCACGGTGTGGTCATCCCGGCGCGTCCGCGCGTGAACCGCAACGACCCGACGGGTGAGCGGACCGCGGCGGTGCTGGCGGCGATGGCGGCGGGCGAGCGGAGCAGCGCGGTGGCCCGTCGGCTGGGCCTCTCGCAGTCGGCGGTGATCCACATCCTGCACCGCCACGGTGTGCGCGACCTGGTGATGGCCGACGGGATGCAGCGCCAGCGCCCGCAGCGCTACGCCGCGCTGGCGGAGGCGGTGGCGGCGGGGAAGACCGTGGAGGAGGTGTCGCGCGAGTTGGGCGCCTCGCCCCACACGGTGCGCACGGCGTGCGGCGTGATGGGTGTGTTGGTGCCGCGGAAGCAGCGTTCGGCGCAGGGACCGCGGCCGCACACGATGAAGGTGCTGGCGCTGCTGATGACCACGGACTTGCCGCTCAACGCGATCGCGGACTCGGCCGGGGTGAACGCGGATGCGGTGACGCACGTGATCATCCTGGCGATCAAGCACGGCGTGCCGCTGCCGCAGGAGCGCATCGACCGCCACCTGGCCCACAGCGCAGCCAGGACCGGCCGCCGCGCGACGGCGGCGTGAAGAGGTGTGTGGGGGGAACTCGACGAATACGTGGGTCGGCAGCCCACAAGCGCAAGAAAAAGCCGCAGGACGCGGGTTACGCGGGCTGCGGCGGTCGTCTCTCGACGGTGCCTGCGATTTCTCTTGTTGCGTGAAACCGCGGGCCGGGATCAAATACACTGCGGATAGATTACTGGAACGAATGCCTCCTGTCAATCACGCAGTGGCCTTGATCCCGACCCGCAGAGATCCTGCAACTGGGTGCAACCCGCTGCTGACCCATGCCCGATCATAGTCACATGGTGTCGTGGGTGCAAGAGACTTGAAAGTTATCGGGGCCGTGTGTAAACTGAGAAAGCCCCAGCCGCTTCTAACGGCTGGGGCCTTTGACCATCGGGCCCACAGTGCAGTGGTGCATCCAACGGCTCTACACCTGTTGAGCAGGGGTTCGACTCCCCGTGGGTCCATTCTACAGCAACTTTTTCTAGTAGGCTACCACCTACTCAGGTTGTTGATCGGAGGTTTTATGGCTTCTCCTGCTCGCTATGTCCTATCCCTCGACATCGGCTCCAACTCCGTCGGCTCAATGTGGTACGACCGCCAGACGGGGAAGATCGTTACCGGCGATTCCGTCTTTCCGGCGGGTGTCGATGAATCGGACGACAAGCGTGGCGAACCGAAGAACGCCAAGCGGCGGATGACGCGGCGAACGCGGATCACACTCGCTCGCCGCTCAGAGCGTAAACGCGAGCTGCGGCTGCGGCTCATCGCCGACGGGTTGTTGCCCAAGACCGAAGCGGACTTTCAGACGCTGCTCGAAACGAGCGCCCCTTGGGAACTTCGACGCAAGGGGCTCACGAAGGCGCTTACACCGTTCGAGCTTGGCCGCGTGCTGCTCCACCTTGCTCAGCGGCGCGGTGCGCTCGGGCTGGTGGTGATCGACCCTGAGGAAGTCGGCGAGGACGGCAAGCCGCTGGAGACGGATGACGGGAAGGTGAAGCGTGCGATCGGTGAGGTGCGTGCCAAGATGCTGGCACGAAAGGCGCGCACCTTCGGTGAGTTCATCGCGATGGTGCGGGATGAGCGGATTGTTCCGCTGACAGGCAAGGACCAGCGGCCCGAGGACGAGCGGAAGGGGCCGCGCGAGTACCGAGAGGCCGTCCGCAACAAGGCCGCCAGCTACGAGCACTGCGCCGACCGCGGCATGATCCGTGACGAGTTCTCCAGGCTGTGGGACGCTCAGAAGAAACTCGGCGGCACGACGGCGAAGCTGCTGACGGACACATTGCGTCTTGCGCTCGACGACGAGTCGGGCGATACGAAGTGGCGGCACAAGGGGCTGCTCTTCGGCCAGCGCCGCCAAACCTGGGACCTCGGGACGCTGGGCCGCTGCGTGCTGGAGCCGACCGAGCGGTGCGCCCCGCACGCAGACATGCACGCATCGCGCTACCTGGTGGTCGAGACGGTGAACAACCTGAAAATAATCGAGCGTGGCAAAGAACCGGGGGGGCGCCCGCTCAACCCTGCCGAGCGCGAGAAGATCAAGGCGTACCTGAGCGGCCAGCTGGGGATGTTGCCAGAGAGCAAACGGAAGGACAGGAAGTCGGGCAAGGTCAAAGTCATTCCTGAGCGTCCGAAGCAGACGGTGAGCGTTACAGATCTCCGCGACAAGATGGCCGAGTGGTTCGGTAAAGAAATTTGGACGCACTCAAAGAAGCACTCGCCGTTTCGGTTCAAGAACGAAGATACAGATGAAGATCGGGAGATCAACACCGACTGGTTCAGCCGCGAGATCGTGCACGGCTCGATCGGTCTGGCCACTTGGACGAAGATGGATGCCAAGCTTCAAGAGGGGATCAATCGCGCGGTCCTCCGGCACGACCCCGAGCAGGAGGGTGAGGCCCAGAAGCTCAAGGCGGGCGTGATGAAGTGGGCCGGGCTTGACGCGAAGCAGGCGGACGCGTTGGTGGCCGCGTGGTCCAAGCGGCCGAAACTGGATGCCAAGCGGCTGAACATGAGCCGGTGCGCTGTGCTGACCCTGCTCCCGTACATGGAGCGGTTCAATGCCGAGAAGGAACACTGGACGACGCAGGTTGAGGCGCGGCTCGCGCACGCCGAGTCGTTGCGTCACGAGTTTGCGAACGTCCTCATCGAGAAGGGCATCAAAGCGAAAGAGGCGATGGAGCAGGCGGATATGCGCCCGGAGGTCCGCCGCTACGCCACCGGGGCCAAGGGGCTCTCCGCCCGCGACCGCCACTACCTCAAGATGCACGCGGGCGACCTGCCGCCCGCGCCGATGCTGAGCAACCCGGTGGTCCGCAAGGCGATCCACGAGGTGCGGCGGCATGTGGTTGAGTATCTCCGCACGTTCGGCCGCAAGCCCGATGAGATTTACATCGAGCTGGCCCGCGAGGCGAAGATGGGGGCGAAGGATGCCGACCGGATGCTCGCCAAGAACCGGCTGCGCAGCCGCATCCGCAACGATATCACCGATCACTTCAAGCTCGGTTCACGCACGCACACGCAGCAGCGAGCGGCGGTGGACCGCGTGGTGTTGTGCGTTCAGCAAGGGGGGCACTGCCCGCTGTGTGGGCAGAAGGGGCTGACCGAGCGCAAGGCCGCGATGGGTGAGGATTGCGAGGTTGCGCACATCATCCCTAAGGCGAGTGGTGGTCACAACGGGCTGGGGAACATCGTGCTGGCCCACACTAAGTGCAACCGCGACATGGGGCGGCGCACGCCCCGGCAGTTCTGGGAGAGTGGAAAGGGCTTCGATGCGGGTGTGCAGTGGCTAACGGGCATCTACGGCGATGTGAGCCGACCGAACCCGTCGGAGGTCAAGAAGGCCACGGGGGATGCGCTCTGGGCCTGCTACTTCAACTACCGCGACGATTCGGCAAAGATCGAGCAGTTCAAGAAGGATGTGAAGGACATCCAGCAGATGACCAACCGGCAGGAGGCCGCGACCAAGTACGCCGCGCGGCAGGTGATGGCGTATCTCTCTGATTCGCTCTACGAAGGCAAGGGGCTGCCCGAGCGGGGCGGGCAGCGCCTGATCTATGCGACCGACGGGATGTGGACGAGCCGGCTGCGCCGTGAGTGGGGGCTCTTTTTCGACCCGCACCACGCGAAGGCCAAGGGGTTGAGCAACAGCGATGAACACGAACGGAAGGAGAAGAATCGAGGGGACCATCGCCACCACGCGATCGACGCGGTGGTGATCGGGCACTGCACGCGTGAGATTCAGATCAAGTGGGAGGAGCGTGAGCGCAAAGCCGATCTGGCCAAGGTCAACACTGCCGATGAGGAGGCGATGGAGAACTACCGCCGTCTCCACCCGCTCGACCCGCCCGCGCCGTACAAGACCCGCGAGGAGTTCCGGGCGGCTGCGAGAGCGGCCATCTTCGGCGATGAGAAGAGCGAGAAGCCGGTCTGCCACCGGCCGGTGAAGCGCAAGCTCATTGGGGCGTTCCACAAGGCCACGCAGTACGGGCCTGTGGTTGATCGTTGGCAGCAAGATGGAAAGCAGCACGAACGGCTAGTGCCAGACCGCGTGACGATCGTTCAGAACATACTCGGTGGCGACGCGGGCGATCACCTCAAGCCCTCTCACCTGCGAGCAGTCCGAACAGAGAAGCCGGATGAAGCCATCGAACGTCTCGCACGCCGACTCCGGATCGGTAAACAGGGGCTGGGCGAAGAGGAAGCTATCAAAGCTGCAAAGAAGCTCGTCAAGAGTGCCGCGTACTCACCCGCGATGGTCGAGCCCAAGCCCGAGAAGGGCGGCATCGTCCGTGACTCCGGCCTCAAGATGCTGCTCCGGCGCAAGTTTGAAGAACGCGGGCTGAATCCCGACACCTTCACGCAGTCTGAGCTGAAGCGTTCGATTCAATCAGATGGGCCGATCAAGCACGATAGCGGAGTGCCCATTTACAGCGTGGTGCTCCTCTGGAGCAACAACGAGCCTGTGACGATCCGTCGTGACCAGTACGACTACAAGACGGGTACGCGGAGCAAAGACGACAGCCCCGGCTCGTTGCGGCTCTACGACGGACAGAACAACCACCACATCGAGATTCGTGCCGCCAAGGACAAGAAGGACAAAGATGTCTGGTCGGGTGAGATTGTTTCAGGGTTCGAGGCGGCGCAACGAAAGCTCGCCAAGCTCCGTGCTCTGCGAGAGGCCCACATCCCCAAGCCGGTCGAGTTCCGCAAGCTGCCGGAGACGGAGCGACGTAAGCTCAAGCCCGTGCTGCGAGCGGTCGAGATGGCTCATCCGCTGGTGGACCGCATAGATAGCGCAGAGAAGGGGGGGCGGTTCGTGATGAGCCTGTGCGAGGGGGAGATGCTTCACATGCTCCACAAAGAGACAAAGGAACCAGGGTACTTCGTTGTAGCCAAGCTCGATAAGCCGCAGACAGTCGTGCTGGTCCCGCACTGGGATGCGCGTGCCGCGAAGGGCCGCAAGGACCAAGACGGTGTGCTCGTTGCAGATTCAGTGAGACAGTCATTCCCCGCAACGCCATCTGACCTGCTGGCCTTGGCGGTGCCCGGCAAACCCCATGCGGTGAAAGTCCGCGTCTCGCCACTCGGTGTGGTGACTGAGATGCCCAACGACTAAGGAGCGCGCGTGGTCACCCGCACCGTCGAAATCAGCCGCGACCCCAGCCACCTGTGCGTGCGTGACAAGCAGTTGCTGGTGTTGCGGCGCACCGAGAACGCGCGGCCCATCCCCGCCAACCCGCCCAACCTCGCGGGGGCGGTGCCGCTGGAAGACCTGGGCCTGTTGATGGTGGACCACCGCGACACGTCGTACACTCACTCGGTGCTGACGGGTCTGGCGGAGCACGGCGGTGCATTGGTGGTCTGCGGGCGCGACCACCACCCCGTGGGCATGTTCCTGCCGCTGAACACCTCCACGCAGTTGCTGGCGCGGCTCGATGCTCAGATCGAAGCACCCAAGCCGCGCATCAAGCGGCTCTGGCAGGCGGTGGTGCGGGCGAAGATCACAGCGCAGGCCGCGAACATCCCCGGCCCACCTTCACCGGGCGGTTCGGTGCGGACGCGGCTGGATGTGCTGGCCCGGACGGTGAAGTCTGGCGACCCCGACAACCGTGAGGCGGTGGCCGCATCGGTCTACTGGCCCGCGCTCTTTGCCGACTGCAACCTTTCGGTTCCTTTCCGCCGCCGTGCAGGTGAGGAAGCCGCCCCAGCGCCCAACGCGCTGCTGGACTACGGCTACTCGGCGTTGCGTGCCACGGTCGCGCGGTCGCTGGTGGCCGCGGGTCTGCTCCCGGCGATCGGCATCAAGCACATCGGCCGCGGCAACCCGTTCTGCCTCGCCGACGACCTGATGGAGCCGCTGCGGCCGATCATCGATGCCCGCGTGAAGTACCTAGCGTCGATGGGTGTGCTGACGATCAATCCCGAGTCGAAGGCTGAACTCCTCAAGGTGCTGGCCGAGCCTGCCGTTGTGAGAGGAGAAATTGGGCCGCTGATGGTCGGAATCGGCCGGATGGTGTCGGCGTTTGTTGGCGTTTTGACTGGCGAGAGGGCAGGTTTGACACCCGCAGACTTCCCCATGTTGACACATGCAGCGAACGCGAGCCAAACCTTGCGGGAAATGTCAACCGACAGTGCATCCACCGACTATCCACAAGCGTTAGAAGATGTAGAGACCGCCGAAGCGGAGGACGACTCGTGAGGCACGGCCGCCTGATGCCCGGAAACCGGTTGGAGCAGGGCCGTGTACCTGTCGGGATACCGCTGTATGTGGGTTGTGGCGATGTTCGATCTTCCGGTGGACGACAAGGCGGCGCGCAAGCGCTACGCCCGTTTCCGCAAGAGCCTGGTGCAGGACGGCTTCCGCAAGATGCAGTTCTCGGTGTACATCCGCGACTGCCCGAGCCGCGAAAACGCCGAGGTACACGCCGCCCGCGTCGAGCGGTCGGTCCCCAGCGATGGGGAGGTCCGTCTGCTGATGGTCACCGACAAACAGTTCGAAAGGATGCGTGTGTTTTGGGGAGGAATGCGCAAACAGACCGAGGCGCCAGCGCCGCAGCTCTCGCTTTTCTGACGGGTTTAGAAGCCCTAAACCCTTGTCGGCCCGGCGGTTGCGTGGCAGGGTAGTGTACTTGATCCCGGCCCGCGAGCAACCCGCAACTAGACCACTACGCCGCCCGCGTGCAAGGGCAGTGTACTTGATCCCGGCCCGCGAGCAACCCGCAACATCAGACCCTGGGCACACAGATGAAGCTGAGTGTACTTGATCCCGGCCCGCGAGCAACCCGCAACTTCCACCCCCGGCGGATGGTGCGGGTCGGTAGTGTACTTGATCCCGGCCCGCGAGCAACCCGCAACAAAGGTGCGGGGGCAAGGGGATAAGTCGATAGTGTAC
>JAUXUZ010000309.1 GCA_030680655.1 Phycisphaerales bacterium | reverse complement strand
ATGAGCGATGAGTCGTTCTACAAGGAGCTGATGCTGTGGGCGCGGGAGTGGGAGCCGGGGTTTGGCGAGAAACTGGCGGGGCTCAAGGCGCACGGGTCGGAGACCCGTGGGGACCCACACCGGTCGGAGACCGGTGCCACCCCGCGGCCGGAGACCGCTGCCAACCGGATGGATGCGCTGGTGAAGATGGCCAAGTCTCGGTGCAAGACGCTGCGGGATGCGATGAAGGTGATGGCGTTTGCGCTGGTGGAGGACGAGGCGGTGGAGTTTGACGCCGCCGCGATGGTGAAGGCGATGGCGGGAAACGGTCGCGGTGTGCTGGAGGACTTCAAGGCGTTTATCGCGGGGGGCGACGTGGACGTTGCAGCGGTGGATGGTTGGATCAAGAGTTACGCGGAGAGCAAGGGGCTGAAGATGGGGGACGTGGCGCAGCCGATCCGTGTGGGGGTGACGGGGAGCAACGTGAGCCCGCCGCTGGGTGAGGTGGTGGCGGTGCTTGGGAGGGAGAGTGCGGTGCGGCGGGTGGAGAGGTGTTTGGCGAAGGCGTGAGGCGCGAGGAAGATCCGCTCCTGCGTCGCTCCACTGAGGAAGGAGGAAGGGACTTTGTTTTGTTGGTGCTTTCCGGCCCTTGACAGGGCCGGCAACGTCAGCGCGCCCGCTGGGCGGGGAGGAAGGCACCCTCATCCGGCCTCGCAGAGCCTCAGCCACCTTCTCCCAGCGGAGCTGGGAGAAGGACCAGCTCACCACAGTGGGCCGAGGGTCTGGTCGGTGAGGGGGGGTTGCGCGGGGGTGTGGGGTGGGTCGAAGGGGGCGAGTCGTCGGGCGTCGGCGCGGAGGGCGGTCCAGGACTCGATGAGGCGGGGGATGACCAGTGGGAGCGTGCGTTCGATGCAGTGCTGCGCGGCGGTGGTGCAGGCTGTGTCGTATGCGCGTTGGGTGCGGGCGCGTGGGGTGGCGTCGATGGTCTGCAGCAGGGCGAGGCCGGCGCCGATGAGGGCGCTCTCGGCGGGCTTCTGCGCGGCCTTGATGCTCAGGAGGGGCGCGGGGCTCGCCGCGGGCGTGGCCGTTTCGGTGGGTGAGGTGAGCCGGGCGGCGCGGGCGCGATCGAGGATGCCCTCGATGGCGGCGACGGTGATGGGGTCGAGGGTGTGCCCCTTAGGCGCGGCGAGTTCGAGGGCGCGGCGGAGGGCGCGCTCGGCGATGGCCAGGCGCGACCAGGGACCGACCGACGTGACAACCTGCTCGATGATTGAAACGGTGCGGATCGTGGTGTCGGTCGGTGGGATGGACATCTGGTGGGCTTGGTCGGACGTGCGGTGCGCGCGGCACCGCGTCGGCGTTGGGCGCGCGAGGGGGGTGCTGCAAGACAATGCGACGGCGGGCTGGGGTGCGGCTAACGCGGTTGGCGTTTGTTTCACGAACAACGGGCGTGCGGGCTCGCCGGGCCGCGGTTTTGGTGTGAAACCCCTGCCGCGATTGGGGTGGGGGCGCGTGTCGCGGTTTGGGGGTGTGTGTGGTGCTGGCGCTACCATCGGCCCCTATGGCATCTCCCGCGGAAAACACGTCTGATTCGACCGCACCGACCGAGCGGCCATTGAACTTCATCGAGCAGATGGTGGAGGCGGACATCCTGTCGGGGAGGTGGGGGCTGGGGAAGGGCGTGGCGGTTCAGACGCGTTTCCCGCCGGAGCCGAACGGGTATCTGCACGTGGGTCACGCGAAGTCGATCTGCCTGAACTACGGGCTGGCGGCGAAGTTCGGGGGCAAGTTCAATCTGCGGTTTGACGACACCAACCCAGCGAAGGAAGAGCAGGAGTATGTTGATGCGATCAAGAAGGATGTGGCGTGGCTGACGGGGGCCTTTGAGGAGAAGGCCGGGCAGGTTGGAAACCTGCCCCACGCGGCCAAGCAGGTTGGAAACCTGCCCCACGCGGCCAAGCAGGTTGGAAACCTGCCCCACGCGGCCAAGCAGGTTGGAAACCTGCCCCACGCGGCCAAGCAGGT
>JAUXUZ010000308.1 GCA_030680655.1 Phycisphaerales bacterium | reverse complement strand
CGCACCCGCGCCGGGCGAGTTCCAGGCGCAGCCGGCGCAAGCGACGGGCGACACGGCGAACGGTGAGCAAAAGCAGCACTGATGGGGGAGAATCGAAGTTCGGCTGGGCGGCACGGCCAAGCCCCCACGGCTTGGCCGTGTTTTTTTGATAGGCACACCGTCGCTCAGCAACAGCATGCCGCCGTGCCGCACACCTGTTCGGGCAGGAGAACCCGCGTAGACGGGTTCAACTCTGGATCGGCGGTAAAGGGGTTTTTTCCGCTCTGGAGGTCGCTGGGGGTTGTGCCCGATCAGAAAGTGTGGTACGTTGATGCCAATGTGGACAATGAAGCAAGCGTCCGCGGCCGTGGGGGCCGCGGGTGGTGTGGTTGCCTTGATCGTGTGCGCCCTTGGCCTTCCGGCCGGCGCGATCGCTGCACCCGAGCCGGATGCACGGCCCGCCCGGGTCGGCCTGCCAGGCCAGGATGACGACCTGAAGGAAATGGCCGACTGCCCCCATTGCGCAACCCTGCGCCAAGCGGTTGCCGCGGCGCGCGGGACCAACACGCCCGGTGCATCGTGGGGAGTTCCCCACGGCGGTGTTGGTGGAGGAGTGGGGGATGACCTGGCACTGATCGGGAACACCGACGTGCTCAACTACAACCTGACGCTCGAGATCGCTCCGTCAACGACGACCGTGATCGGCACGAACCTGATTACGGTGCGCAGCCTCGCCGCCGGCCTGAGCAGCATGGACATCGAGCTGCACCAGGGCTTCGCGGTGACGGCGCTGACCGTCGACGGCGTCGCCGCGAGTTTCACACGCCCGATCGCGGCGTCACCCCAGGTGATGCGCGTGGCGATGCCCACGGCGAAGGCCAACGGGCAACAGTTTGTGATCGCCGTTTCGTACAACGGCGTGCCCGTCTCGGGCGGCTTCGGCTCGATCGTCTTCTCCACCCAGAACGGCAACCCGATCGTCTGCACGCTGAGCGAGACGCGCTTTGCCCACACGTGGTGGCCGGTGAAAGAGAACAACAACGACAAGGCGACGGGCGACTTGAAGTTCATCGTTCCAGACACCCTGACGGTCGCCAGCAACGGCCTGCTCGTGAGCGAGACGCCCGTCGCCGGCGCAAAGAAGCAGTTCCGCTGGGTGACGAACTACCAGACCTCCCCGTACCTGTTCTGCTTCAGCGCAACAGTCTACACCCGGTTCACCGACACGTGGAGTTACACGCCGTCGGCTCCGTACGACACCACGCCGATCAACATGCTGATGCAGTTCTTCATCTACCCAGCGAGCGATACGACGACGTTCCGTACCAACCTGCTGCGGACCAAGGACATGCTGACGGCCTTCAGCGACAAGTTCGGTCCGTACGGCTTCTGCAACGAGAAGTACGGCATTTACCAGTTCGTGTTCGGCGGGGGCATGGAGCACCAGACGTTCTCCGGCCAGGGCGGCAGCAACCCTTCCGAGCAGTTTCTCACCGCGCACGAACTCGGCCATCAGTGGTGGGGCGACGACGTGACGTGCGCCAACTGGCAGGACATCTGGCTCAACGAGGGCTTTGCGACGTACAGCGAGGGCATCTGGCGCGAGAACCGTCCGGCGTCCATCGGCGTCAACGGGCTTGTGGGCCTGCAGGGGCTCATGGCCGCGCGGCGCCCCAGCACCGTCAACGGCAGCGTCTACTGCTACGACATCTCCAGCGAGAGCCGCATCTTCAGCTCGGCCTTCTCGTACAACAAGGGCGCCTGGGCCCTGCACATGCTGCGCCACTCGATGGGTGACACAGCGTTCTTCGACGCCCTGAGGGCCTACCGCGCAGCGAACCTTTACAGCACGGCAACAACGGCGCAGTTTCAGGCCGTGTGCGAGAGCTTCCACGGGTCGAGCCTGGACTGGTACTTCCAGCCGTGGGTGTACGGCATCGGGGCGCCCACGTACCAGTGGGCGACAAGGCCGGTGATAGTGAACGGGCAGAGCTTCCTCGAGGTCTTCATCGAGCAGGTGCAGCAGGGGAGCTGGCCGACGTTCACGATGCCCCTGGATGTTCGGGCGGAATTTGGCGGCGTGACCGCCACGCTCGTCGCCCGAAACGATGCGCGCCGTGAGCACCTGCTGCTGCCGTGCCCCCCGGGTGCGGTGACGAACGGTGCCCTCGACCCGGACATTTGGGTTCTCGCGGTCGCCAGCTCAACAAGCACAAGCGCCACGGGCAGCAAGACGGAAGTCGCCTTCCCGGAAGGGCCCGCCAAGATCACCCAGACGATCCCGGCACCGCTCTCGCACTCGGCCTTCGGGCTGCACAACGGTGCGCAGGCGTGGTTCCACAAGCCGATGTCGGTGCCGAGCCTGAGCGCTCCCGGAGCGGTGACGCTCACGGGCGCCCGTCAGGGCCCTGTCGCTGCGGGCGTCTCAGTTTCAAACGGAGGGCAGCGGGTGGTCGTAACCGCGACCGGCGGCGTTCTGGCGCCCGACAGTTACACGTTCACGGTCTCTGCCTCCGCGACCGACACCGCGGCCGGGCTGCAGCTTGACGGCGAGATCGTCGCCGGCGCACTGCCCAGCGGTGACGGCGTCGCCGGCGGCGCGGCCGTCATCACCTTTGTCGTTGACGGCTGCGGCGTTGCCGATGTCGGCGCCCAGGGCGGCGCTCACTACGCTGACGGGCTCCTGGACAACAACGACTTTGTCGTGTTCATCGACTACTTCTTTGCGGCCGACGCGAACGCCGACGTCGGGAGCCAGGGCGGAGTTATTGGCAGTGACGGCGCGTTCGACAACAACGACTTCGTCGTGTTCATCGACCGCTTCTTTGCCGGTTGCTGAACCGCGAGCGCGTGCTCACGGCTTGACGAAGAGCCCGGTCGCGTTGACCACCACGTTCTGACCCTCGGCCTTGCTGACGGTGCCCACGACGGTGACCGTCGCCTGCGGCTTCAAGCCCTTCACGCCGTTGAGCACCGCCTTCAGCGGCTGACCGTCGGGCCCGACGATCTGCACCACGGCGCTGTTGGCCGTGATCTGCTCGCGCGGGTCGCAGCAGTAGTCCCACGGGGTCTTGCACGTGTCCATGTCGCTCCCCTCGTCGCACGTCTTCATCGCCTTGTCCACGAGCGTGAAGATCGCCCGCTCGGGCACGAACGGGTCTTCGCTGCCGCCGATGCGTCCAATCAAGACGACCTTGTCACCGGCCTTCAGCGAGCGCTTGGCGGCCCGGATGTCCTTGGCATCGGCCGGCGCTTCGGCGAGGAAGTAACTGCCCGGCAGCGGCGCGACAGCGGCCTTGGCGGCGGGCTTGGTGGGCGCATCCGACTTGCTGCACGCGCTGGTGGAGGCCAATACGGCCGCGAGTGTGAGAAGCGTTGCGGTGCGGAACATCGGAAGCTCCTTCGGGGTTGGTGCCGTTGAGTCGGGCACGCAGTAGTGTACGAAACGGAGAGTGGTCAGATCGACTTGAGCGACTCGGAGATGGGCAGTTTCAGGCAGCGGTACGCGGGGGCGATCGTGCCCAGCAGGCCCAGCAGCAGCCCGGCACCCAGCCCGACGAGAAGGGCGGGGGCATCGATGAGCAGGCCGAAGGCACCCATCGAGAACTGAACCGCGACACCGTCGAGGAAGAAGACGGCGGCAGCGGACGCGAGCAGGGCGCCAGAGGCAGTGGCCAGGCACGACTCCTGCAGCATGCTCAAGACGATCGCCGACCGCCTGAACCCGAGGCACTGGAGCATCCCCAGCTCGCGCACGCGAGAAGCGAACGCGGCGTACATCGTGTTCAGGCCGCCGAACACACCCCCCAGACCGATGAGCCCGGCGGTGATCCACACCACCGCGCGCACCGGCGCAAAGAAGCCCGCCAGACGCGCGTAGTACGACGACTCGGTCATCGCGGTAATCTCAAGGTCGAGGCGCTGGCGTGCAAAGGCGGCAACATCGGCAAACTCGGCCGCACCCGGCCCGGTGCCGAGGGTCGCGATGACGCACGAATCGGTCAGACGCCGGGTGGCCTCCTTCAGATCGGCCAGCGGCATCCAGATCTCAGCGTCGATCACCGACCTTGGCGCGGCCAGCCGGCCGCTGACAATCCAGTCCCTCCCATCAATGTTGACCGTCGAGCCGACTGCAAGGGCCGCCGCAGAGACGCCGAGCTTAGTGTGAGCCAGTTGGCCAACCAGGATCTCGTTGTGCCCCGAGCGTGGCCAGTGACCCTGAGCGATCTGGCACTGGCTGTGCACCAGCAGAGCAGTCGGCGTTACGCCGCGAACAAGCACCAGCCGCCCCTCTGGCGAGCCGGCGCCCGCCACGACCGGCAACTGCACCTGAACCTCCGGCGAGACGAAGGTGGTTCCAAACGCCGTCCGAAGGCCAGGCACCGAGGCGTCCAGCAGCGACGCGACCGACGCCGGGATCTCGCTGCGCTCGATGCTCTCCTCGCTCCCGATGCCGACGATCATGACGTTGGCCTCGTCGCCGGTGCGCTCAAGCCCGGTGGTCATGCCGCGCACAAAGCCGCCAGCGGCCAGCACCAGCAGCACGACCATCGCGCTACCCATGACGCTCAGCAGCAGGCGCAGGCGCGAGCGGCCGAGGTTGCGGGCGGAGTAAGTAAATGGAAGCGTCTGCATGGGTCACACCGCCCTGAACGAGGCCGCGATCTCACGGCGTGAAGCCTGGAAGGCGGGCACGAGCCCAGCCAGCACGCCGACGCCAGCCGCCACGGCCAGCCCGAGCACCGCCGCGGCCGGATCGGCCCGGACGTTCAGGTTCACCCCTTCTACAGAGAGGCTGAACCGGCTGAAATGGAGGAGGGCCACAGCGGCCGCGACGCCGAGCACGCCGCCCGCGCAGCACAGAGCCACACCCTCGCTGATGATGAGCCGGGCGATCAGGCCTGAGCGGAAGCCGAGCGTCTGCAGCACCGCGTGCTCGCGTACGCGGTCCTGCACCGAGAGGACGATCGCGTTGCCGACCAGCGCGAGCACCGCGGCGAGCGCGGCGAGCCCGAGGTACTCGGTAAAGCCGACGATCTGAACCAGGTCGTGCGCCGCCCTTGCGACAAACGCCTTCTCAGGCCGGGTGGTCGTCGGCTCGGCATCACGAGCGAACTCGGCGTCGATCGCGTCGGCGACCCGCTCAAGCCGCGCGGGGTCGTCAACGAGCACGTTGAACTGGGTGACGATGCCGTCGCCTCCTCTGGTCGCGGCGCGCTGCAGGAACGGCAGGTCAACGTACGCGACGTTCTGATCCTGGGGATCCTCCGAGCGGATGATGGCGGCGACATAGACGGTGACGCCCGCCGCGGCGAGCGTCTGCCCGGTCTGCACCCCGCGACGCAGCGCGAGCGTCTCCCCAACCAGGGCCGCGTCGGAGCGCCGCTGCCAGTCTGCGAGCGAGCCGCTCACCACGGTGAACCCGTCGGTGATCGACTCGGCCTTCTCCCGCGGCACGCCGCGGAACGTCACCGTGTCGAAGCTCGCCGAGCAGTTGTTGACGACGATCTTCATGGGGACAACCGCCGCGACGCCCGGGATGCGAGCGATCCGCGGCGCGTACGAATCGGGCATGCGGCTGCTGAACGGGCAGAACCGGTTCTGCCGGTAAACCACCAGCGTGACCTCACGCCCGGTCAACTCCGTGGCGGCAGCGACGCCGCGCTGCAGCGCCTCAACCGTCACAAACAGGAACATCGCTACGGCAACGCCCAGCGCGGTGAGCACCGTCCGGGCCCGCTGACGCACGAGTTGCTTGAGAACGAGCGGCATGTACCGTGGGTGGATCATGTTGTCACCCCCGCAGCGCCGACGGTGGCGGCCGCATGTTCGACAAGACGGCCCTTGTCCAAGTGGAGGATGCGGCCCGCGTGAGCAGCACAGGCCGGGTCGTGGCTGACCATGATGAGTGTTTTCCCCGCCTCGCGGCTGAGGCGGCCCAGCAGTTCCATGATCGCCGCGGCCGAAGCCTTGTCCAGGTCACCCGTCGGCTCGTCGGCAACGAGAATCGCCGGATCAGCGACGATGGCCCTGGCGATCGCGACGCGCTGCTCCTGCCCGCCCGAGAGCTGACGAGGGTAGTGGTCGGCACGGTCGGTGATCCCGACCAGGTCGAGCGCGGCCGCTACACGGCTGTGCCGGTCGGCCCCGCTCATCCTGTGCAGCAGCAGCGGCAGCTCGACGTTCTCATATGCCGTGAGCACAGGCACCAGGTTGTAGAGCTGAAAGATGTACCCGACCGCACGGCTGCGCCAGTCGGCCAACCGGCTGCGCGAAAGCCCGCCCACATCGATACCGCCGATGTGCAGCGTGCCGGAGGTGGGACGGTCGATCCCCGCGATCAGGTTCAGCAGCGTGGTCTTCCCGCTGCCTGAGGGGCCCATGAGGGCAAGGAACTCGCCCGGCATGACGTCGAGGTCGAGGCGTTCGAGCGGGGTGATCGTCTCGGTGCCGCGCGTGTAGGTGCGCGTGAGGCTCCGGCACTGGATAAGGGGTTCGCTCACTTCACTTCTCCCTCGTTGGTAACTCTGACCTTCGTGCCCTGGGTCAGGCCCGGGGGCGGGTTGACGATGACCCTGTCGCCGTGACGGAGGCCGTGCAGCACCTCGACGCGATCGGACGTGACCCGACCCAGCCGCAGCGTCCGCCTGTCGGCGGTCGACTGCTGGCGATCGATCACCCACGCCACCCCCGTGTCGGACGTGACGTCGGTGACTGCCGCCCTCGGCGCGAGCATCACCTCATCGCTCCGGGTCGCTTCGCCGCCGTGCGTCGCCGCCCCCCTGTTCGTGCCGCGGGTGATGATGCGGGCCTTGGCGAGCATGTCGGGCTTGAGCTCAGGGACGGGCGCCGCGATGGCCGCCTTGATCTGCACGGTGTTCTTCTGGATGTCCGCCTCGTGCACGAAGCGGGTGAGCGTGGCCTTGAACGTCCGGCCCGGTCGCGTTTCTGTAGAGACCTCGACCTCGTCACCCACGCTCACCTTGGCCGCGTCTGGCAGCGGGATGTCGACGCGTACCTGGAGGCGCGACGGGTCGTAGAGCCTCACCACCACGCCGGTGAAGGGGTCGTTGCCCTCGTTCATCAGCCGCTGCCCCGGCTCAACCAGTCGCTGGAGCACCACGCCGCCGATCGGAGTGCGGACCGAGTGGCGCGAAAGGGCGAGCTCGGCCGTGTCAAGGGCGACCCGCGCACGCGGCAGCTCTGCTTCCGCCCGGGCGATGGCGGCCCGCGAAGTCGCTGCAGCGGCATCGGCCGTGGCGGCCCGCAGGCGCAGAGCCGCAAGCTCGTTCTCGGGGATCGCACCGGTCCCGGCCAGCGGCTCCACACGGCGCAGCGCGTCGCGAGCCTCCTCGGCGCGTGCCTCCTCAGCAGCGGCGGAAGCTCTCGCCTCGCCTAGCGCAGCCTCGGCAATCGCGACCTCAGCCCGCGCGCTTCGGAGATTCAGGAGCGCCGCGTCGTCAACGAGCCGAGCGACAATCTGCCCCGCCTCAACCCGCTGACCGTCGAGAACGAGCAGCTCCTTCAGCACGCCAGGCTCGAGCGCAGGAACGCCGATCGCGTGAGGGTCGGCCTCGATCCACCCGGGGGCCTGCACGACCTCACCGGGGGCATTGGCATTCCCGTCGATCTGTGCAGCACCCTCCCCGCCGGAGACGACCGGCTCGACGGTCACGTCGATCGCCGGGCGGAGCGTCTCACGCGCCGCGTACGCGATCAGCGCAGCGGCGGCGAGCACGATGGTGGTGGGGAGAGCAACGCGGGTGAACAGCCGCCGCGGAGGGCGGCGCACCGCGGCCGTTGCGGCGCGGGCCGCACCCGTGCGGGTGAGCGCGGAAAGGTCGGTGGTCGTCATGGGTCGTCCTCAGCCCAGCAGGATGAACCTGGTGGGCACCGTCTGGCGGAACAGGGCGCAGCGAGAGCGCACGCACGCACACCGGCGTGGTGCGACAGTCAAAGCGACGGTCCGCCTAGATCAGGAGAGGGAGGCTGACCGCCCGCACAACTCTGGGAGGTGACTCGTTGAGCCTGCAGTACGGGAGCACTGCGCAGTGCGCGATCACAAAGCAGCGGGGCTCCGGAGCCACCAGCGGCACCGCGGCGACCTCGCCGGGCACATTCACCGTGCGCGGGCCGGCAACCGGGGTCGCCCGATTGTCAGCTGGGGCCGAACAACTGCATCGGTCCCGCTGAGGATGGCAAGGGCATCGCTTGACGGTCGCCTTGGTGGCCTTCGCGGCGCAGCACTGCTTGGCAGGTGCCTTGGCCTCGTGGCACGAAGCCCCTCCGACTGCGAGCACACCGCTACCGGCCTGCATCAGCAAGGCCAGTGCAACGAGCAGGTTGACAAGCAGTCGGTACATGGGCCGTTCTCAATGATACGACCATCGACCGAAACGGGTGCGGACGTGCCCCGAATTGCGGGAGGGCGAGGTCGCTTCCAGCCCGATAACGGGCCCTGGGCACAGCCCGCCAACCCATTTAGCAGCACCTCCTCGCGATCGAGGGTTTGAAGGCAAACAGGCTCACGCTCGCGACGTAGTCACCGATCCGCTCCCCGGGCGGGAGCATCGACAGGACCGACGTGTAGAGCGGGTCCTGGGCGTTCACCATCGCCTCAACATAGCCGCCCCCGCGTTCGATGCGAACGCCGTCAAGCCCGGCGCTGCGGGCGTCGCGTTCCATGTCCGCCGTCAGCGAGGCACCGGCGATGCACCCGACCAGCGCATCGACCGACGCCCGGACGCCCGCGGGCAGCGGGCGCAAGAGAGCGAGGTCGCTGATGATGACTCGTCCGCCCGGTTTGAGCACGCGGGCGATCTCACGCCACACCTGGGGCTTGTCGGGAGAGAGGTTCAGCACGCAGTTGCTGATCACCACATCCGCCACGCTGTCGGCGATCGGCAGGTGCTCGATCTCGCCGAGGCGGAACTCGACGTTGTCGAGTTGCGTGTGACCGCGATAGTGCTGCAGACCGCCGCGGGCTCTGTCGATCATCTCGGCGGTCATGTCAACGCCGATGACCCTGCCGCGCGTGCCGACCCGTGGGCCGGCGACAAAGCAGTCGAGGCCACCACCGCTGCCAAGGTCAACGACGGTTTCCTCCGGCTTGAGCCCCGCGAGCGCCGCCGGGTTACCGCAGGACAGCCCCATGTTCGCCCCGGCCGGGAGCGAGCCCAGGTCCTGCTTCGCGTAGCCGACAGCCGTCGCGACGTCCTCAGCGGTCATCGTGGCCGCGCCGCCGGTGCCGCAGCATCCGCCTCCCCCGCAGCACCCCCCGCCCGCGGTGGTGCTCTCCACGCCGGACCACACGCCCGTCGTAGCGATCGCCGCGTAACCGGTGCGGACCGCCTCGCGGACGGAGTCGGCGCTAGTTTGCTCAGTTCTCTGGTCGCTGGTGTTCATGTGCATTCCTTTTCGTGGTTGAGTGCGTCAGGGAGGGACAGGATGAAGGCGCGGATCTCGTCGCGCACGCGTCGGTAGTGGGGGAGGGCTTCCTCTTCGCTTGATGCTGAGGCCGCCAAGTGCGGTGGGTCATCGAACACGCGGTGAACGGTGCGATGAACACCCGGCAGGATCGGGCACGACTCACGGGCGGCGTTGCACACGGTCACGACGAGGTCGATCGACTCGGCCGCCAGATCGGCGATGTGCTTGCTGCGCTGGGCGCTGATATCAACGCCCACCTCGGCCATGACCCTGACGGCCAGCGGGTTGACGGTGGTGGGTTTGGTACCGGCGGAGAGTGCGTCGAAGCGGTCGGCCCTGAGCGAGCGAGCCCACCCCTCGGCCATCTGGCTGCGGCACGAGTTGCCGGTGCAAAGGAACGCGATGCGCATCAGCAGCACCCTCCCTTCGCGGCGCCGCCCTTGCAGCAGAGCCCGGCGCAGCGGCACGAGCGCCCCCGCCGCGCCGGGTCGCAGTCGGCGATCGCGTCGGAGAGGCGGCGCAGCGCATCAGAGAGTGGCCCGTACAGCACCGCGTAGCGCACGCTCTTGCCCTCACGCTTGCCCTCGAGGACCTCCGCCTTGGCCAACTGGGCAAGGTGGCGCGACACGACGGAGAGGTCAACGTCGCAGCACGCGGCGATCTCACCGACGGCGCACGGTCGGCAGCAGGAGGCCAGGCAGGTGAGCAGGTGCAGCCGCGTGGGATCTCCCAGCGCCTTGAACAGCTCTGCGTCGAGCGAGCGTGCGAGTTCCTTTGCGGCGGCGGGCGAGCGTCGTGTGGTCATTTGTGCCATCGTGCAAGTATTGGCCCTCCGCGCCGCCGGGTCAAGTGCCGCCCCTGGCCCGCCCCGCCTGCGGGCGCGTGAGCAGCGCGGCGGCGGTGGTGACGGTGCGGACGCCCTGCGGGGGCGCGGACATCGGTGGGCAGGGCGGTGTGGCGGCGGCGTGCGGCGACGGGGCGCTGGACAACAACGACTTCGTGGTGTTCATCAACCTGTTCTTTGCGGGGGACAGCTCAGCCGACGTGGGGAGCCAGGGTGGGTTGGCCGGGAGCGACGGTTTGTTTGACAACAACGACTTTATTGTGTTCATCAACCGTTTCTTCGAGGGGTGTTGACCCGGTGCCGCGCGGCGCCAGGCGCGTGGGTCTTGCCAGAGCGGGTCGCGTGGGGGTGGTGGAGACGAGGCCGCCCTGTCCTTCACTGTTGCCCCCCCCCCCCCCCCCCCCCCCAGCCCCCCC
>JAUXUZ010000298.1 GCA_030680655.1 Phycisphaerales bacterium | reverse complement strand
CGCCACCAGCCGCGCGGCCATCGCGGCCAGTTCCTTGCGGTGGTGCGGTTTGGTGTGCTGGCCGGGTTCAATATCCTGCTGCACCAGCCATTCGATCGGCAGGTAACAGCGCCCCGCCGCGTCATCCTCGACGATATCGCGGGCGATGTTGGATAACTGGAACGCCAGCCCCAGATCATTCGCCCGGTCGAGCGTTTCCTGATCCTTGGGATCAACCCCCATCACCACCGCCATCATCACCGGGCGCACGAGCAGGGTTGTGACGCACCGCGCCGCCGACTTGAGCATCGCGCACGTCTACCAGGGGAGCAAGGACAAACTGGCCGACTTGCGTTCGCTGTGGAAGGCGACCGGCCTGCTCCCGGAACGCACCGCGTTCATCGGTGACGACTGGCCCGACCTGACGGCGATGCGCGCCGTCGGCCTGGCGATCGCGCCGGCGAACGCCTCCTCTGAAGTGAAAGCCATCGCGCACATGGTCACCACCGCTTCGGGCGGGCGCGGCGCTGTGCGACAGGCGATCGAGCACATCCTCCGAGTTTCCGGGCGACACGAGCGAGCGCTGAGCCTGTACGATCCTTCACACCCCACAGGCGCCCGCTGACTGATGCCCCAGCAACACGCACCACAGACCGATCTCCGTAAGGCCGGGCTTGCCGCTGCGCTGTGCGTGGGGCTGCTGCTCGCGGCGGGGCTGGCGGTGGTCGTGTTGACGAGGCGCCCGCCCGCGCCGGTGCCGACGCCGGGCGGCACGCAGGGCGCGCCCGCACCCGAGATCCCACCCGACCTCGCCGGCAAGGGGCCCGGCACGGGCACTGCGCGCGTGCAGTTCGCCGACCGGAGTGACCCGGCCCGCGCGGCGGGCATGATCGAGTGGGCGAGCCTCGAGCCGGTCTCGCCGACGGAAAAACTGCTGACCGAGCCGCGGGGGTACATCTACCTGCGTGGCGGCGGGCTCATCCTGGTTTCTTCAAAGTCGGGCCGCCTCAACACCACGCCGAAGGTGGACGAGCCGCAGTCGGGTCGGTTCGAAGGGGGTGTGACGCTCAAGCTCTTCCCGGAGGGGACCGACCCCAAGGTTGACCCGCCGACGCTCACCGCCGCCAGCGACACGCTGGACTTTGACATCCCGTCGGCGTCGATTGCGACGACGGGCCCCTTCACGATGCACTCGACCGCGGTTGACCTTGACGGCAGCGGCATGCGGCTGATCGTCAACCAGGTGGAGGAGGGGATCGAGCGCTTCGAGATCGCGCAGGTCAAGCGGTTCCTCTTCAGGCCCGATGCACGCGACCCGCTTGCGGGGAACCAGCCGGGTGCGAAGACCGCCGCGGCCGACAAGAGCAAGTCGAACAAGCCCGACCGCCTCCGCACGTACCGCGCGGTGATCGACGGCGCCGTCAAGCTCACGCAAGGAGGCGAGGGGCGCACGATGACCGCCGATCGGGTCGAGGCGTGGGCCCACCTGGTGAACAATCGGCTCGCGCCCGGTGCGATCGGCCGCTTCGGACCGAACATTCCGGCAACGGCAGCGCCGGGTACGCCACCGGGCACTCCGGCAACCCAGCAGACACCGCCGGGTGACAGCACCATCTCCGGCACGTGGACGGGCCGGCTGGTTGTCACGCCCGTTGGCGAGACGGGCGAGCACGCGCAGCCGAGTGAGTTCGGCCAGAACAAACTGGCCCTGCGCCTGCACGCAGGTCAGGCGCCGGTGGCCGTTCACGACGAGGCCTTCAAGGGCACGATGACGGCCGCGCGCGTCGATCTGGGCGCGACGACACGGACGCTCACGCTCGCATCTACGCCGGCGATGCCCGTGGAGATTACCGCCGCGGGCGCTGGCAACGTCACGGCCAGGAGCGCGACGGTTGACTTTGGCACCGGTCGGATCGACCTCGCCGGCGGCGGCACGCTCAACCCCGCCGCCGCCGCGCTGGCGCGGACTTCGCTCAAGGGCACGGGCGCTTCCGCTCCCGCCGCCGACACAGGTACCAACGGCACCGACGGGGCGACGTCGCTCGCGTTCGACAACACGCTCACGCTCAACTTCGCGACCGAGGGCGACTTCATCACGCCCAACGTGCGGTCGGCTCGCATCGCGGGCGGGTTCAAGGCCCGCAGCGGCGAGGTCGTCGCCAGCGCCGATGAGGCCACGGTTGAGTTCAACCCGCCCTCTGCCCTCGCCCCCCCCGCCCCCCCCG
>JAUXUZ010000296.1 GCA_030680655.1 Phycisphaerales bacterium | reverse complement strand
CCGCGGTTGCGGTACTTC
The DNA here is from genome assembly GCA_030680655.1 of Phycisphaerales bacterium. GTDB lineage: Bacteria > Planctomycetota > Phycisphaerae > Phycisphaerales > UBA1924 > JAJTGZ01. The sequence continues at coordinate 2,949 of JAUXUZ010000296.1, read as the reverse complement.
TTGGCGATGCTGACGACCAGGCGGAGGTTGCCGCCGGAGAGGTCGCGTTTGCCCTGCTCGTACTCCCAGAAGACGGTGTCGATCGACTTGGTGCGCAGGGCGAGCTCGGCCGGCTCTTCCATCACCATGGTGCGGAGGCCGTCGAGCTCGTCGCGCATGGCGGCGACCTCGTCTTCATCCATCGGCAAAGCGCCGACGGTCGACACGCCGCGGGCGCGGCGGCCGGCACCCTTGAGCGTCTGCTCGAGCTCGACCATCTTGCGGCTCATCGAGCGGAGCTTGCGCATCAGGGGGATGATGCGTCCGGTGCGCAGGCAGAGCTCCTCGGTGAGCGCGGCCATCTTGCGGCGGCGGCTGGCCATGCGCGCGGTGATGGCTGTGATGAGCTCGGCGTCGCGGGCGGTGCGTGCCTGCTGCAGGAGCGTCCAGTCTGCGCGGTTGTGGTCGAGGAGCTTCTCGACGGTGGCGAGGTTGTAGGGGATCCGCGCGGTGATGATCTCTTTGTGCTTCTCTTCGAGCGTGCTGATGCGCATCGTGCGGTCGAAGGGGAGTTCGCCGCGCTCGACCTGGCGGAGCGTGGCGACGGCGTGGGCGAGGATGTAGTCGCTTTCGAGGCAGCGGCGGCGGAAGATCATCCGCATCGTCTCGATCTTCTTGGCGAGCCGCACTTCTTCGTCGCGCGTCAGCAGCGGGATGGTCCCCATCTGCGAGAGGTACATGCGGATGGGGTCGTCGATGCGTCGGCCACCGGTGCCGCCGATGCCGGGCCCGCCCTTGGTGAGTTCCTCGGCCAGCTCGCGTTGCAGGGCTTCATCGTCTTCCTCGTCGAAGACGTCACCCTCAACAACGGGCGTTGGCTTGACCTCGGCGATCGCGGCCTTGGCGTTGTGCGAGAGGCAGCGGATGTTCCAGTTCATCGCCCGCCAGTTCTCGCTGGTGGTGCGCTCGCCGCCGACAACGGTCATCGCCCGGACCGGGCGGTCGTTAGGGCCGGCGATGGTGAGGGCGGCCTGGTCGGCCTGGCCGCGTGCCTTGCGCTCGCGGTAAAGGCGTGCGCGGTAGTCCATCTCGTCGAGCAGGGTGAGGCCGGCATCGTCGATGAACACGAGCAGCTCGTGCAGACGCTCGGGATCAACCATCTCATCCGGCAGTGCGTTGTTGAGTTCCTCGTAGCTGAGCCATCCGCGCCCCCGGGCGCCCTCCAGAAGCGACGCCACACGTTCAGGCAGATTGATGATCATCAAGGGCTCCTGCGAGGATCAAGAAACCCGGACACCACAAAGCATGAGCGAATGTTAAGGCCGCTGAACCGTCCGCGTGAACACACCGCCCCGATTAATGGGGCACTTTTCTTCGAGGGCGCCGACCGATCAGTTCCGGGGCTCCGGGGGGCGGGCCTGACCGCTGGGCCGCAGCGCGGCGAACCCAGCCGCGAGCGTCGACTTGCGCGCATCGTCGCGCGCCGATGACTCGAGCTTGGCCAGGCAGGCGTGGAGTTGTCGTCTGGTTGCGTCTGCGCTGTCCTGGAGCATCGAGACCTCGCTGACAAAGTCCTGCGCTGCGCTGACGGTTGACTCATCGTCAACGATCGCGCGAACGCGGCTCAGTGTGAATGTTTGCGCTGAAAACGCCTCCGCGTCCAGTATTGCGGAGAGTTTTTTTGCAATTTCCCGCTCAAACAAACCGGGTGCCAACTGCGACCTTTGCGCCTGCGAGAGCTCAATCCAGAGCACGGGCTCGGCCAGAACGCACGCGAGGGCCGTTTCCCGTGCGCCAACAGGCTTCCACCGCTCGGCCGCATCGTCGGCCACTTCGCCGCCGGATTGCTCGCTCTCACCGTTTGGGCCGGCCCGGCGCGACGGCTGCCGAGACTTGGCGATCGCCTCGCGGATCACCGATTCGTTCACCCCCGCCAGCGTTGCGATCCGTTGCACCACCATCTGCTTGTGGACAGGGCTCAGCGCGGCCAGCCCAAGGTCGACGAGCTTCTGGATCTCCTCCTCGATCAGCTTCGCCTTTGCCTGCACACCCAGACCGACCGCGGCTGCGCGCAGACGCTCGCAGCGGTGGGTGAGGGCATCGATCCCCGCGGCGATCACGCGCCGCAGCACATCGCCGCCGCCAGGCTGCTTGACGAGTTCGTCGGGGTCCTTGGCGTCGCCGCCGCCGAGTTCCTTCGCCCGCGACATGGTGGCGATGCGGACATCCAGCGTGCTGCCGAAGAGCACCTCCAGCGCGCGGTCTGCGGCACGCTGGCCGGCCTCATCACCGTCAAAGAGCAGCACCACCTTGTCGCACTGGCGCGAAAGCACGCGGGCGCCCTGCGCGTTGAGGGCGGTGCCCAGCGCGGCCACCACGTTGCCGATGCCCGCCTGGTGGCAGGCGACCACATCCATGTACCCCTCCACCACCACCGCGCACTTCTCCTCGCGGATGCCCCGCACACCCTCGAGCGGCTTGACCGCCTGCGGCAGGCCGTAGAGGGTGGCGCTCTTGTTGAAGAGGGCAGACTCTGAAGAGTTGTAGTACTTGGCCGTCTCCTTGTCATCGTCGCGCAGGCGCCGGCCGCCGAAGGCGACCACCTGCCCAACGGTGTTGTGGATCGGGAAGATCAGCCGGTGGCGGAACAGATCGAAGTACCCACCGCCCCCCCCACCACCGCCGTCGCGCTTCTTCACCAGCCCCGCGGCGACGAACGGGCGGAACTCCAGCCCCTTCTTCTCGATCGAGAGGGCGAGGCCATCCCACTTGTCGGGCGCTGCGCCGATGGCGAACCGCTCCACCATCGCCGGTGAGACGCCGCGTCTCTCCAGCAGGGCCCGCGCCTCGGCGCCGTGCTCGTTGTGGCGGAGGATGATCTTGAAGAACTCGCAGGCGAAGGCGTTGGCGCGGGCCATCTCTTCGCGGGTGGCGAGGCGCTCGTGGTCGTGGGGGGGGCCCCCCCCCCCC
>JAUXUZ010000289.1 GCA_030680655.1 Phycisphaerales bacterium | reverse complement strand
CCCAACCCCGACGCCGACTGGCACTACTACCTCTGGGGCGGACCCGGCTCGCCGCTCTGTGGCAAGGACAAGCTCTCCACCTTCGAGTCGCACTGCATCGCCGACAATGCGACCCACAAAGAGCACAAGAACCCCTACATCGAGCTGATGCACGACGCCGCCTTCGTCAAGAAGATCGGCGCCCTCTTCGGCGTGACCGACGACGGCGGCTGGGGCGGTGTGCTGATCGTCAACGGCCACGTCCCCGTCAAGATCGAGAAGGGTGAGCAGCCCGTCAAGCGCGGCGGCAACGCCGTGACCATCGACGGCGCGTTCTCCGCCGCCTACGGCGACCGCGGCTACACACTCGTCATCCGGCCCGAACGCGTCGACCTCGCCGAGCACGCGCCGTTCCCGGGCGTCGAGGCCGCGATCGACACCGGTGCCGACATCGTGCCCGCCATCCAGACCATCAAGACCTACCCGCGCATCCGCACCGTCGCCGACACAATGGAGGGCGAAGAGACCCGCCGGACCATCGAGGACCTCTACGACCTGGTGCGGGCGTATCAGGAGGGGTTGGTGGAGGAGAAGCTGTAGCCCGCAACGGGAATCGCGATTACGCGATAAACGCCGCGTAACCGACCTTGAACCGCCGGGACAGCTTCTTGATGTGATCGACGGTCAACGACCGCTCACCCTTGAGGATCTTCGAGCCCATGCTCGCGTGCATCCCCAGCATGCGGGCGAGTTGGCTGGCGTTCATGCCGTTCTCGGCCACCAGATGCCGGAGCGTCTCAAGGCCGGCGCCCTCTTCGCGCTCGATCGCCTCGTGCGTCGCCTCGTACGACCGAACAAGCTGCACGAGGGTCTCCATGTAGCTCGCCTGCCCCGCCGTGAGCCTGCCCGACGCCATGAGGCGGTCGATCATCTCGACGGCCTCCTGGTGGTGGGCGTCGTCAACGATCGCCCGCGGCGACATCACCACCACCAGTTCATCGAACCGGGCGGGCAGCTTGATCGTGGTTCGGCGCTTGATCGTGGGCATACGGCTAATCCTCCTTCCAATCACCCTTGTCGTACTCGGCGTGCGTCAGCACGCACCGCACGTTCACCAACTGGTAGTCGTAGCGGATCCGGGCAACAAGCCTGTACTTGTTCCCGCAGATGTTGAACACGGTGAGCACCCCCTCCCCACTTCCGACCGCGTCCGCGTGCGGGTACGTCGCCCGCGCGTCACGGATGCTCCGCCACTCAGCATTCTCAACGGTGCGGTACCACAGCCGCAACGGCTCTTCCGCGTCGGGGTGACCATCCCAGAACGCCCGCAGCAGCTTGAGGCTGATGATCCGCACATAGACATTTTGTCTATATACGACGGAAAGTCAACCTCGGTTTAGACTTTTTGTCGATTTTCCTGGTGGGGGCCCGGTTATCCGGCGTGGGCACCGCTCACTGCACCTCATCCCAGCTCTTCATCTCGCTCCCGTGCCAGGTCATCGCCGAGCGCTCGTACGCCTTGAACGTCGCCGTGTGCCCGTCGAGGAACCCGATCGCGCTCCCCGCCCCCCCTCCCTTGTGCGGCTCGCGCCCCTTCTCACCGGCGTAAAGCGTCGCCGGCTCGCGGGCATCGTCAGGATCAACGTTGGGCACCTGGTGCGGCCCGCCGTACGGCGCTGCAAACAGGTACGGGTTTGTCGCGTCACCGGTCAGCACGAACTTGTCGGTGATGTGCACCTGCGGCCACGACAGCGACTGATAAAAGCGGTACTGCGTGATGCTGCCCAGGAACTTGCTCTGCAGGAAGTACGCGACCTTGATGCTCGCCATCCGCCGCGAGGGGCACTCCATCACCTCCCACGTCTCCAGGTTCGGCTGCACCAGCTCCGCCCACCCCTTGCCCGGCGTGTCCTCGTTGCTGCTGCCGTCACCGTCGAGCGTCTGCCACGCCGACCAGTGCGGGAACTTGTCGCGCGCATCGGTGGCGTAGGTCGTCAGCGCGATCTGCACCGAGCGGCAGTTGGAGAGGCACTTGGTCGTCCGTGCCGCCTCACGCGCCCCCGCCAGCGCCGGGAGCAAGATGCCCACCAGCAGCGCGATGACCGCGATCACCACCAGCAGTTCGATGAGAGTGAAACCACGATGAAGAACCCGGCCCGTGCTCATCGGCGCGCCTCCGTGCGGCCGACAACGCGCCGGCTTACCCCTTAGATGCGCCCGGGCGGCGGCGGTTGCGGTGTTCCTCCCGGAACCGGCTTCTTCCCGCGGTAGCTCAACCCGAGCAGGACCGCGCCAAGGACGATCATGCCGATGCGTATCGCCCAGCCGGTCTGGTTGCCCCAGTTGTCGATCCAGATCAGCAGCAGGAAGTGGACACCCGGCAGCCACAGCTTGAGAGCCGCGGAGACGAGCCCGAACACCAGCAGCAACTGACCGAGTCCACGCATCGTGCCTCCTGACCCGCCCGCCAATGCCGAGCATACCACAAACACGCGTTTACACAACAACTGAATCGCGCCAGTCATTTCCGTCGTATACTTCTCCTGCGCCGCCACCCCCGGCGCACCAAACCAACGATCCGGCCAGGGGGGCTTGGCCAGAAGAAATCGCCAGATGGCAAAGGGCCAAATGGCCAAATCCTCGCGTTCGAAACGCTCAGTCTGATTTGGCTCTTTGGCCCTTTGCGATTTGGCCCTTTGGAGACCTCCCATGGCAACGACGAAGTGGACCAAGAAAGAACTCCTCTCCCGCCCCATCGAGCACATCGACATCACCGCCTTCGATGCCCGCCCGGTCATCGACAGCTACCGCGACATGGCCTACACCAGCCGCACGCTGGCCAACGCCGCCGACATCTACTCGATGATGCTCAAGGACAAGGAGTGTGCCGTCGTCGTCACCCTCGCCGGCTCGCTCATCAGCGCCGGCCTGAAGGACGCGCTGATCACGATGGTCGAGTGCAACATGATCGACGCGATCGTGTCCACCGGCGCCAACATCGTCGACCAGGATTTCTTCGAGGGCCTGGGCTTCAAGCACTACATCGCCCCCGGCTCGCCCGAGGCCCCGCCCGTTGACGACATGACGCTGCGGAACCTGATGATCGACCGCATCTACGACACCTACATCAACGAGGACGACCTCCGCGCGTGCGACCACGCCACCTACGAGATCTTCAACGCCTTCGCCCCCGGCGCCTATTCCAGCCGCGAGCTGATCGAGTCCATGGGCTCCTATCTGGCCAACAACCCCAAGTACGCAAAGAACAAGTCGATCGTCAAGACCTGCTTCCAGAAGCGCGTCCCCATCTTCGTCCCCGCCTTCAGCGACTGCTCCGCCGGCTTCGGCGTCGTGCTGCAGCAGACCGAGGCCATCGAAGAAGGCCGTGGCCAGGTCGCTATCGACTCGGGCAAGGACTTCCGCGAACTGACCGACATCAAGCTGGCGTGCAAGGACACCGGCCTGCTCATGCTCGGCGGTGGTGTGCCCAAGAACTTCGCGCAGGACATCGTCGTCGCCGCTGAATTGCTCAACGAGCGCAAGGGCGGCAAGGCCCGCGGCGACATCGGCATGCACAAGTACGCCATCCAGATGACCGTCGCCGACAGCCGCGACGGCGCACTCTCGGGCAGCACCCTCCGCGAAGCCTGCTCGTGGGGCAAGGTCGACGTCGTCCACGAGCAGATGGTCTTCGGCGAGCTCAGCGCCCTCTTCCCGCTCCTGGCCAGCGACGCCTACCACCGCAAGGCGTGGAAGGCCCGCAAGGGGTTCAAGTTCGCCGACCTCTACGGCAAGACCACCGGCGCGCCCGACTTTGGCGCCAAGGTGAAGATCGCCAAGCGCCAGACCGTCAAGGCATAAGCCGCAGATCCTCGCAGTCAATCGCACGAACCCCGAGCCCCGCGGCTCGGGGTTTGTCATTCCTGTCAACAGGGCCGTGGTATGCTCGCGCCATGCTCGCCGCCATCCTCGCTCTCGCCATCATCCAGCCTCCCGCCCCCGCTGCCTCCCCCAATCCACAATCCGCAATCTCAAATCCGCAATCGACCGCCTCCCCCGTTCTCGGCGCCAAAACCAAAAACGTCTTCCTCGTCATGTCCGACGGCCTCCGCTGGCAGGAGGTCTTCACCGGCGCCGACGAGCGCCTCATCCACAAGGACTACGGCGTCACCGACGACAAGGCCGTGCGCGAGCACTACTGGCGCGACACACCCGAAGAGCGCCGCAAGGCCCTCATGCCCTTCGTCTGGTCCACCGTCGCCGACCCCAAATCCGGAGGTCAGCTCTACGGCAACCTCTTCAAGAACTCCTCCGCCACCGTCGCCAACCCGCACAAAGTCTCCTACCCCGGCTACTCCGAGCTCTTCTGCGGCTTCACGCAGGAAGGCATCAAGGACAACAAGCGCCTCTGGAACCCCCACGCCACCGTCTTCGAGTGGCTGCACAACAAGCCCGCCTTCAAGGGCAAAGTCGCCGCCTTCGGCGCGTGGGACCTTTTCCCCTGGATCTTCAATACCGAGCGCTGCGGCTTTCCCGTTGACGACGGCCTCAAGCCCATCACCTTCGGCAAGACCAACGAGGCCATCGCCACCACCAACACCCTCCGCACGCAGATCGCCCGCCGCTGGTCAAGCTCAACGTTCGACGCCCTCCTCTTCCGCCCCGCCTTCGAGTGGATCAAGCTCAACAAACCGCGCGTCGCCTTCATCGGGCTCGGCGAGACCGACGAGTGGGCCCACGAGAACAAGTACGAGCAGTACCTCGACTCCGCCCGCCGCGCCGACGCCTACGTGAAGGAACTCTGGGACTGGTGCCAGGCCACGCCCGAGTACAAAGACGCCACCACCATCATCTTCACCTGCGACCACGGCCGCGGCGGCGACAACGCACCCGGCTACGTTGACGGGCAGCTCAAGCATTGGAGCGACCACAACGCCAACATCATCGGCGCGGAGCAGACCTGGATCATGATCATCGGGCCAGACACCCCGCCCCGCGGCGAGGTGACGGGTCCCCCGCCGCTCACCCAGTCGCAGATCGCCGCCACCATCGCCGCGCTGCTCGGCCACGATTACAACGCCCAGCAGCCACGCGCCGCCCAGCCCATCCCCGGCGCAATCGCCCGATAACCAACCCCGGGTGCCGCAGACTCCTGCCCTGAGGAGTCTGCGTCAGCCCACGAGCCCTGTGCGGAAGCACAGGGACAGCCCAGGCCAACGCACAACCACGCCCGCCGCCCGATCCAACCGCCACCCTTCACCCGCGCCCCGCTCCGGCCGATAGTGACCCTGCGTCCGATCACCGGAGACCGCCCCTGACCCGCCCCGCGCGATCAACCAGGCACACTCGCCGCGCCCTCACGCTGATGGAGGTCGTCGCCACGATCGTCGTGATCGGGCTCGCCGCCCCCGCGCTGCTCATCGCCGTGCGTGATGCCACCGTCCGGCGCGCCTCGATCCAGCAGCAGATCATCGCCCGCTGGCTCGTGTGCGAGAAACTCGAGGATGTCGTCGCCGACCGGCACAGCGCCACCCGCGGCTGGTCGTACATCGCTAGCGCCAACTACCCCGCCGAAGCGACCGTCAACGGCTTCGTCCCCTACGCCCGCACCACCACCGTCACCGAGACCGGCTCCGACCTCGCATCACCCGGCAACGGCTACCGCACCGTCACCGTCACCGTCACTTACCGCGACGCCCGCGAGGGGACCAAGTCAATCGCCATCGCCACCGTGCTCACCGACTACGACCAATGACCCGCACGCCCCGCGTCACATCCCGCCAAGCCCCACGAAGGGCCTTCACGCTCGTCGAGCTCATCGCCGTGATGATCGTTGTCGCCGTCATCGGCGCGGTGGGCGCGATGACCATGCAGCGCGCCGCCGCCGCCAACTCGCAGGTCTCCACCCGCAGCGCCCTCTATGGCGAGGCCTCTGCCGCGATGGACCGCCTCATCCGCAAGGTCCAGTCCACCCCCGCGCGTGCGGCCTCAAACCCCACCGTCCCATCCATCGCCAGCTTCACCGCCACCACCTTCACCTTCGACGACCTCAGCACCGTCACCTACGACGCCAACGCGCAGACCATCGTCCTCCGCGACGTTGCCGCGGGTGACACGACCTCCGCCACGCCCGTGCTGCTCGGCCAGGTCACCGCCTTCACCGCCACGCCCTTCGATCAGTCCAACGCCAACATCTTCACGGCGCTGGGTGTCGCGAGCCTCAACTCCACCCAGAGCGCGACGATCCGCCGCATCTCCATCCAGTTCACCATGACCCGCGAGGGTCAGTCGGTCACCCTGCGCTCACGCGCGTTCATCCGCTGCACCATGGCCAGCACGGGCTAACCCCCCCTCCCCTCCCCCCTCCGCCCCAACGAGCCCTGTGCGGCAGCACAGGGACAGCACCCGCCACTGCCCATTCGCCCCGCCAGCCAGCCGATCACTCCAGCTCCGGCGCCGCCGCAAACTCGGGCGTCTCGCCCGACAGCACGCGCCACACATCGCGCACCACCCAAGACATGTTCGCCTGCGCCGTCGCCGTGCAACTGGCAAGGTGCGGCAGCAGCCGCGCATTGGGCAACCCCAGCAGCGGGTAGTCCGCCCCGAACGGTTCCGGCTCGTGCACATCCAGCGCCGCCTGCGCACCCGCGTTCGCCCGCAGAAACCCCGCTAGCGCTCCCGCATCCACAATGAACCCGCGCGCCGCGTTGATCAGCAGCACATCCTTCTTCATCGCCGCAAACGCCGCCGCGCCCACCAGCCTGAGGTTGCTGCGGCGCCCGTCAACGTGCACCGTCAGCACGTCGGCCTGTGCGCACAACTCCGCCGCGCTCACCGGCTCGGCCCCGCTCCGCCGCTCCACCGGGACCTCATGCAAGTCGTTGTACACCACCTTCATCCCCAGCCCCGCCGCCGCGCGGGCCACCCGCGTGCCGATCCGCCCCATCCCCCAGATCCCCAGCGTCATCTCGCACAACTGCCGCGCCGCCTGGTGTTCCGCCCGCAGACGCTTCCACTCCGCCGGTGACACCGGACTCGCCAGCGAGACCCGCGGGCGCGTCGCATCCAGCATAAGCGCCAGCACATACTCAACCACAGCCGTGCTGTTGGCATCGGGCGTGTTGCACACCACCACGCCACGCGCAGCGCACGCCGCCAGATCAACGTTGTCCAGCCCCACCCCGGCGCGCCCCACCACCTTCAGCCGCGGGCCGGCCGCCACCATCGCCGCATCCACCGTCGTGTACGTGCGGATGACCAGCCCATCGGCGCGTGCCAGCAACTCGGCAAACCCCGCCTCGCCCGCCCCCTTCTTCACCAGTTCGCAGCGCTCGGCCAGCCACGCCGCCGGCGCGGCATCAAGATGCTCGGTCTGGATCACAAGCGGTCGGGGCATGCGGTGCTCACATCGGGCCGGTAGGCTAGCCGCCGTTCAGCGACGCCTGCGCCCGCGGTCCCGCCCTGCGCCCGTCACTTCTGCCCGTCTTCCTCTTGCGTCGGCTCGATCACCGCGCTCATGCTCCCCTTGCACACGCTCACCTGTGGATCACGCCCGTACCCCAGGATCTGGTCGCGCTTCAGCTCCGCCAGTTCCTTGTGCGCTGTAAACACCACCGCCCGCCCGTGCGCATCGACCATCTCGGCGATCTGTGTCGCCTTCTCGCCGGCGACGTTGAACAGCTCCTGCATCATCCGGATCACGTACGTGTCCGTGTGCACCTCGGAGTCCAGCAGCACCACGTGCCACAGCCACGGCTGCTTGTTCTGCTGCCTTGGCGTCGAATCACCCCGCGGTAGCGGAGACGACGGTTGAGATGGACGCGGTGAAGAACTCATACCTGACATGTTGCACCATACGAACGGTCTTGCAAGCCGGATGCGAGCAAGAATCGGCTAAAACCGCCCCACAGCCCCAAAAACCGCCCTTACCTTACTCCGCCCAACAAGCCTGATAATCACTGACTCTCCGACCCGCTCCCCGCCGAAGTCCCTATCCATCACCATGCTCCTCCACCTGACCGCACTCCTGGCCCTCACCGCACAACCCCCCGCCGCGGCCCCATCGCCGCAGGCGCCCGATGTCCCCGCTGCCCTCGGCCAGCGCATCGCCGCCGCACGCGCTCAGACCATCGCCGCCTCCACCCTCGTCATCGTCCCCGATGAGGCCTCCTACCTCGCCGCGATCGCGCTGTGGCACACCCCTTCGCCAGATCACAACGGCGCCCGCACCCTCTTCCCCATCCTGATCGACGATGGCACACTCCCCTGCCACGAGGACCTCGCCCGCTTCGCCCGCGCGTTCAAGCCCGCCTACACCGTCCGCTTCACCGCAAAGGGCGACGCCCCAGCCGGGGGCCCCCCCCCCCCCCCCCCCC
>JAUXUZ010000286.1 GCA_030680655.1 Phycisphaerales bacterium | reverse complement strand
GTTCTTGCCGTAGTGCTCTTTCACCTTGGCGAGAGCGGCGTCCTTGTCCTCGATCTGGAAGTTGATCTCGCCGCTCTGCACGTAGCGGGCGATCGGCTTGATCAGCTCGCTCATGTGCTTGCCGGTGTTCGCCAGCACGGTGAGCACAACGCACATCGCGATCACGCCGCTGTCGGCATTGAAGTTGTCCTTGAAGTAGAAGTGCCCCGAGAGCTCGCCGCCGAACACCGCCTTGTGCTCCGCCAGCGCGCCCTTCATGAACACGTGCCCGACCCGCGAACGCAACGGCTTGCCGCCCGCCTTGGTGATCTCTTCGGCAACGGCCTTTGTCGAGCGGAGGTCGTAGACGATCGTGGCGCCCTTGTTCGTCTCGAGGAAGTGCCTGGCGAGCAGCGCGGTCAGGTGGTCGCACCCGACGATGTGCCCCTTCTCGTCTACTACCACGCAGCGGTCCGCGTCGCCGTCGTAGCAGAAGCCGACGTCGGCCTTGTGCTTCACCACGGCCTCGCAGCACTGGCGCACGTTCGAGGCGACCAGCGGGTTCGGCTCGTGCGCAAACTCACCCTTTGTGTTGTCGAAGTTGATCTCGATGATCTCGACGCCTTCGACGGTCGGCTTCTTCGCCGGACCGAAGAGCCTGGGGATGCTCGTGCCCGCCATGCCGTTGCTGGCGTCGATCACGATCTTCAGGGGCTTGCGCCCCTTCCGCTGCGACAGGTCAAGGAACGACATCACGTGTGCGCGGTACGCGTCCCACAGGTCGCGCTTCTCGGTCCGCCCGCCCGCTGAGTGAAAGTTATTGTGAAAATCAACTGTCGCCGCGAACTTGCGGATCTCGGCCAGCCCCGTCTGCTCGCCCACAGGCTTGGCCTTGCGGGTGCTGATCTTCATGCCGTTGTACTGCGGCGGGTTGTGGCTCGCCGTCACCATCACGCCGCCGGCACAGTCAAAGTGGTTGACCGCGAAGTAGATGAACGACGTGTCAACCATGCCTACATCGAGCACGTTCCCGCCCTGGTCGGTAATGCCGCGCATCACCGCGTCGCTGAGGCTGGGGCTGCTCTTGCGCATGTCGCGCCCGACCACCACGTTGGTCATCATCGGCGACGACTCGCCGGCGGCCTTGGCGCTGGCGATGAGGAACCGCGCGCACCCGAAGCCGATCTGCCGAGCCATCTGCTCGTTGAGCGGGTCGGGGTACGTGCCGCGGATGTCGTACGCCTTGAAGACCTTTCCGAGCATTCAGTAGGTTCCTGTTTGGGGGCGGGAAGAGGCGCGGACAGTAGGAGCCACAGGGGGCGTTTTCCTGCCCCGCCTCAGATTGTCGCGGCCGAAGGTGGTTCGCTCTCAACCCCAAACACGCAGTTCGCAGTGCGCGGCCCTCGTCTTGCCAAAAAGCTACCCGCCGAGCGCCCCTCGCGCCACCGAGGATCGACGCTCTCTGGCCTCAGGAGCGGAACAAAGTGCCGTGGACGCCGCGGCGGTTCCCTTGCCCCTTCGCACGGCGCATTCAGCACGACGTCGAAGCAGCGCGGGCGCTCCGGCCCACGTTCATTCGGATCCATCCGCGGCCGGTTCAATGCCAGCGTGCTGGCGCGGCGGGCGCAGCGTCTCGACCGGCACCCCGGAAGGAAGCGCTCGCAGGAAGATGCGCCCGTAGCCGGTGCTCACCACGCGCGCATCAAGGATCACTACCTGGCCGACGTCGGTCTTGGAGCGGATCAGCCGCCCGAACCCCTGGCGGAACCGCAGCAGCGCCCGCGGCAGCGACTCCTCCTTGAACGGATCACCCCCGCGCGCCTTGATGAGGTCGCACCGCGCCTCAACCAGCGGCCGGTCGGGCGGATCAAACGGGAGCTTGGTGATAATCACGTTGCGCAGGGTGTCGCCGCGCACATCCACACCCTGCCAGAAGCTCGCCGCGCCGAACAGCACCGACCGCTCCGACTGCCGGAACGTCTCAAGGATTCGGGCCGGCGGCCCGTCACGCCCTTGCACCAGCAGCGGGTACGCCCGCAGCGCCAGCCGGGGGCCCAGCCGGTCCGCGCACGCGTTGAGCACCGCGAAGCTCGTGAACAGCACGAAGGCGCCGCCGTCGGTCGCGTCAACGTGGTGCAGCAGGCGGTCGCCCAGCACGTCGAGGTACCTCGTGTACGCCTCGCCCCCGCCGCGGGCGTCGGGCACGGACGTGTCAACGATCACCTTCGCCTGCGTGCGATAGTCAAACGGTGAACCGAGTTGCAGCGTCGCCGCGGCCTCAATCCCCAGGCGTTTGCGGCAATGACCGAACGGATCGGCCACGACAGGCGGAGCAGGCGGTTTGGCCTCTGCCTCTGGCACAGCTGCGTCATCAACCGGCTCGATCCGGCGCTCGGTGTCGATCACGATCGGCCTCGGTCGCTGCTTACGGTGGGGGCTCTCGGCGCTTGTTGCGAGTGTTGCGCTGGTGAGCACCACGCCGAGCTTCTGGTTGAAGAGCCGCTCGCGCAGGATCGGTCCAACCTCGATCGGCGAGCAGGCGAGCTTCAGCTTCGCCGTCGGCCGCCGCTGACCGCCGCGCCCAACGCCCCCCCACTCGCCACCCGTGTCTCCCTCCCCACCGCGGCCCCCCCCCCCCCCCCCCCCCCCCCCC
>JAUXUZ010000277.1 GCA_030680655.1 Phycisphaerales bacterium | reverse complement strand
GAACTCGGCGGCGTGGTCGCGGCCACCGACACGCCCGTTTCGCCCGAGGGTCGCCAACTCGAGTCCTGGCCCGTTCGCCGCAGAACGCTCGCGGCAATCAGAGATGCGTCCGTCGGCACACCCGAGGACATCCAACGGGCGAACCGCCTCCTCGCCGCGTATTTCCGGACCCTGATCGGGAGTTCACCCCGCACTCTGGGGTTGGTCTTCCCCAGTCTGAGCCGAAAAAGCGGGGGGTGAGGGTAATTGCTGGTAAAGCAGAGGGGGGGCGGTGTCGATGAACGCTCCACGGCCTCCACATGAGGTCAGTGAAGCGAGCCCAAGAAATGAACCCAGAACTGCTCGATAGGGTGTTGAAGTGTGACCGCCTGCCCAGCATGCCCGCTGTGGCCATGCGCGTGATCGAGCTGACCAGCAGCAACCGGTCATCCATGCGCGAGATCGCGGAGGTCATCACCAACGACCAAGGGCTTTCGAGCAAGGTCCTCAAAACCGTCAACTCGTCGTTCTACGGGCTGAGCAAGCCTTGCACGACGATCAACCAGTCGATCGTCATGCTCGGGCTCAACGCCGTGAAGACGCTCGCGCTGGGGTTCTCGCTTGTTGCCAGCCTCACCCGTTCATCCAAGGGTGGCTTTGACTACCAGGCCTACTGGCGGCGGGGGCTGCTCACCGGCGTCGCGGCCAAGTGCATCGCGGCGGAATCCCGAATCGGCCACGATGAGGAGTGCTTCCTCGCCGGTCTGCTCCAGGATGTGGGCATGGTGGCGTTCCACGAGGCGCTCGGCGAGGAATACGGCATGATCCTCGATCAGGTCGGGGGAGACCATCGGCAGCTGGCCCGCACGGAACTGGCCGAGCTCGAGATGACCCACGCAGACGTCGGCTCGATGCTCGCTGGGCGCTGGAAGCTCCCGCCGGAGCTGGCGATGCCGATCAAGTTCCACGAGCGTCCGACGGCGGCACCGCAGGAATACCTCGAAATCTGCCAGGCCGTTGGCCTTGGCAACATCGCGGCGGACGTGCTCTGCGCTGCAGAGGGCGGCGTAGCCCTGAAGCGGTACTACGCGAAGGCGCAGGAGTGGTTCAGCCTCTCCCCGATGCAGGCCGACGCGGTGATGAACAAGATCAGCGCCGGCGCCAAAGAGATCGCGAAGCTGCTCGAGGTGGACGCGGGCTCGTTCAACGACCCGGAGGCCATCCGCAAGCAGGCCAACGAGCAGCTCCTTGCCGTCACCGTGCCGTTCGGACCGGGCGGCCAGACCGACAACAACCCGCTGACGATCGAGGACACCGACACCGTCACGATGCTCCCGTCGCGGCGCATCCTCAACCAGAACATGATCGCGACGGTCGAGCAGTTCCAGGCCGGCGGCGGCCCGTTCTCGATGGGCGTGTTCGCGGTTGACGGGTTCGGCGAGATCGAGATCCAACAGGGCGCCGAGTACGCCGACGAGATGCTCGCCCAGATCGCTTCGATCCTCCGGACGACGGTCGAGCCGTACAACGCCGTCTGCTTCTGCTTCGACCGCGGGCGCTTCGCCGTGCTGATGGGCGGCACCGACCGCATCACCGGCACCAAGCACGCCGAGCGGTTCAGGGCCGCCGTGGCCGGCACCCCGCTGCGGATCAAGCCGCCGGGACTGGTTGCCGTTGACCTCCACGTGACCATCTCCGCCGGGCTCATCACGATGGACACCACCACGCGCGACCGCTTCACCAACGTCGAGATCGTCTTCGACACGATCGACCGCGCCCTCGCCTCGGCCCAGAAGGCCGGGAGCAACATCCTCCGTGTGTTCATCCCCAAATCCGCGGCTGCCTGATCACTGGCTTCGCCCGCTCACGGGTGAACCGTGCCGACAGTCGCCCGGGTCAACGGGAAGTCGTTCAACAACGAGACCACGCTCTCGACGGTCACCGCGTTCAGCCGCTCCAGTTCCTGCGCCAGCGTTGTGTACTCGCGGTTGAGCGTCCACATCCGACCGATGCGGTGCATCCGCCCCTCCGGACGCTCGCCGGCGACCGTCACGCCGGTGGCGATCTTGGCACGCACCAGGTCCACGTCACCCTGCGTGAGCGAGGCGGCCAGGCCGGCGATCTCGCGGTCGACGATGCCCCAGGCTTCTTCGATCGCTTCGGCCTCGGCGACAACCATCACGCGATAGTCGCCGACCCCGTCGCGCGGGTCGTAGCTCATCGAGGCTTCTTCGGCGATGCCCGGCTCGATGAGGGACCAGTGCAGGCGGCTGTTGTCCTGCCCGCCCATCACCTCACCGAGAACAGCGGCGGCGTACCGGCGCGGATCGTCGCTGGCGGGCGCTTCGGCGATCATCATGCGGTAAGCGCGGCTCAGCCGTTCGTCCTTGATCGCGATCCGCTCCAGCCCGTAGTTCGGCTTGGCCTCTTTCCGTTCGGCGCCGGTGCGCGGCCATGACGAGCACAGCGCGCCGATCTGCGCTACCGCGGCGTCGAAGTCCACGCGCCCGGCGAGCGCAACGGTCGTGGTGTCGGCCGAGTAGCGGTGGCTGAAGTAGTCGAGCATCTGCTCAACCCTCAGGGCGGTGATCGACTCGGTCGTCCCCAGCACGCGGTGGCTCAGCGGGTGATCGCGGAAGTGGGCCTCCATCAGACGCTCGTAGAGCACCCAGAACGGCTCGTCCTTGTACATCGCGATCTCTTCGAGGATCACTCCCTTCTCGGTGTCAAAGTCGGCCTCGCGCAGCGCGGGGCGCATCATGTCGGCCAGCAGCTCGGTCGCGGTCGAGAGCTGCTCGGGCAGCACCGACGCGAAGAAGGCCGTCATCTCCTGGCCCGTGTAGGCGTTCGCCTTCGCGCCCATGCTGTCAAACTCGCGGTTGACGTCGTCGGCCGACCGCCGGGCTGTCCCTTTGAACATCATGTGCTCGAGGAAGTGCGAGACCCCCATCACGTCCTTCTTCTCGTCGCGGGCCCCCGTGCGGACGAAGAACCCGACTGAGGCGGTGTGGGCGTGCAGGTCGGTCTCGGCGATGATGGTGAGCCCGTTGCCGAGCGTCGCGTGCTTGAAGTCTGAGGCCATGGACCAAGCGTAGTGGCGCACCCCGAACCGGTGTTCAGCGGCCCATCAGATCCCGCAGACGGCGGCACACGCCCAGCGGGTCGTCGCTCCCGCACACAACGCTGCTCACCGCCACGCCGCGGCAGCCGGCGTCGACGAGCCCGCCGGCGTTCTCCGGCGTGATGCCCCCGATCGCCAGAAAGGGCAGCGGGCGGGTCTCACGCGTCAGCTCGAGAAACGCACGCAGGTACGCCGCGCCGCTCGCCTCGCGCACCTTCGTCTCGGTCGGGAACATCGCCCCCACGCCCGCATAATCGGCGCCGTCGTGGAGCGCCCGGCGTGCCTCGCTGATGTTGTGCGTGCTCACCCCGACGATCAACAAGTCGCCCGCTATCCGCCGCACGTCGGCCACTGTTGCGTCCTCCTGCCCCAGGTGAACACCGTCGGCTCCGGAGGCGAGGGCGATGTCGGCGCGGTCGTTGACGATCACCGACGCTTGGTCTGGCGCTCCGCGGGCGAGATCGACGAGCGCACGGGCCCGCTTGAGCAGTTCGCCATCGCCCAGCTGCTTCTCACGCAATTGCAGGCAATCTGCCCCGCCCTGAAGGGCCAGCTTCGCAACCTCCAGCCACGGTCGGCGGCACATCGCCTTTGTTATCAGCACGCACAGCCGCCACTGGGGAGCGCGTCCCGTTCCCATCGCCAACCCAAGCTGCCTGTCGATCTCGTACACCCGGTAGCGCACCTGCTCGACTGTTGCCGAAACTACCCCCAGCGGATCAACCAGCTTCGCCCCTTCCTCGACTGCGCGAAGCGCCTCCATGACCCTTCCCCCGGCGGACGCCGCGACCGCGCTCAACGAGCCGCGGACCAACTCGCCCTTTTCCACCTTGCCCGTCGTCCCCACGTCACCGGGCGTGTCCCGAGCGGCCAGCATCCCCAGCCTTCCCCCCGGAAGCAGCGCCAATGCCGACCGCAGGTCATGGCGCGCCCCCTTACACGCGGCCGCCAGTGCCGCGTGATCGAGCCCAAATCGGGCGACATCCTCCATCACGCGCAGCCCTTCGGCGGCTCGGTTGGCGTTCGCGTCGATCATCCGCAGCGGGCTTTGCACGATCAAACTCTAGGAAAGTCCGGCGTCACCTCCCGCTGCTCGTTGCCCGGCGCGCAGCGCCAGACCGTGCCAGGCGAGCCGGAGCCGCTTTGAGGGGGAAAAGCCGGCCGATCGCCGATGGAGAGGGCGTGAGAAGGGGGTACACCGGGCGCGATGGCTGCGCACGGTCGAACGACCCGCCCAAGGACTCCGCATGACCCCCAAAGCACCCGCCAGTTCCAACGGCAACCCCTCCGACCCGTGCGTCATCGTCATCTTCGGCGCATCGGGCGACCTGACGGCCCGCAAGCTCATCCCGGCCCTTTACGAGCAGGACAGGCAGCAACGCCTCGCCCCGGGCACATCCATCGTCGGTGTCGCACGGACAGAGATGTCCGACGACACGTTCCGCGAGAAGATGCACGCCAGCGCCAAGGAGCACGCCGCGGCGTTTGACCAGGCCGGCTGGGACCGCTTCGCCAACCGCCTCTTCTACCACGCGGCGGACGCGGCGGCGGCGGAGTCGATGGAGGGCCTCTCCGCCAAGATCGCCGAACTGGGCGGTAACGCCGGCATCCTCCGCCAGGGGGGCATGCCCAACATCCTCTTTTACCTGTCGGTCTCGCCGGACCTTTACGAACCGATCATCGAGAACATTGGGGCGGGCGGGCTCGTCTCCGAGGGGCACCGCTGGTGCTCGCTCAACGCCGAGGCGACACCCTGGCAACGCATCATCGTCGAGAAGCCGTTCGGCAACGATCTCGCCAGCGCCGTTTCGCTCAACCGGGCGCTCGGCCGCGTGTTCGAAGAGGAAGAGACGTACCGCATCGACCACTACCTGGGCAAGGAGCTGGTCCAGAACATCGCCGTCATGCGCTTCGCCAACACGATCTTCGAACCGATCTGGAACCGCGACGTCGTTGAGCACGTGCAGGTCACCGCGGCGGAGACCGTCGGCGTCGGCAGCCGCGCGGCGAACTTCTACGACCGTGCCGGTGCGCTGCGTGACATGGTGCAGAGCCACCTGCTGCAGGTCATGTGCATGGTCGCGATGGAGCCTCCCAGCGTCTTTGACGCCGACGCGATCATGCGCGAGAAGATCAAGCTGCTCGGCTCCTGCGTGGTCGCCAGCGACGCCGAGGCGCCCTCCGCCTGCGTCATGGGGCGCTACGGGCGCGGCAAAGGGCCTCAGGACCGCGCGTACATCGAGGAAGACGGCGTTGACCCCAAGCGCAACACCGACACCTACGCCGCCGTTCGACTCGAGATCGACAACTGGCGCTGGTCGGGCGTCCCCTTCTACCTGCGCTCGGGCAAGAAGCTCGCCGTCAAGCAGACCGAGATCGTCGTGCAGTTCCGCCGGCCACCGGTGCAGATCTTCAAGATGTTCGACGGCTCGCTCGCCGACCGGCCCGCTAACCGCTTGATCATCAACATCGCCCCGCGCGAAGGGATCAGCCTGCGCCTGGAGGGCAAGGTCCCCGGCATGGGCATGAAGCTCGACTACGCCGACTTGCAGCTCGACTACCTCGACCGCTTTGGCGGCGAGCAGGTGGAGGCGTACGGGCCGCTCATCGTCGACGCCATCCGCGGCGACCGCACGCTCTACAAGCACAAGGAAGAAGTCGAACTCGGGTGGAAGATCTGCGAGCCGTTCATCAAGAACCCGCTCATCCGCTCGTCGATCCACACGTACGAGCCGGGGTCTTGGGGCCCCGACGCCGCCGAGCGCCTATTTGGAGGTGTCGGACGTTGGCACAGCCCACCGCCGGGGTTTGTTCGCAAAACAGTCGGGTGATATGCGTGTTTGTCCAACTGCGGACTGGCCAGCATCCGCTCCGTGTGGTATCCGTATAGACCTGCATCAGGCGCCGCCGTTCTGGTGCGCCAAAGCGTCTCTGCAAGAACCCGAGCGGGCCCTCGTGCCCTGGGAGTACCCATGAACTTCATCCACACCGCTGCTTGCCTGTGCGGCCTGTTCGTCGCCGCCGGTTCATCCACTGCGCTTGGCCAGACCATCCTCAAGAACGACCGCTTCCCCAACGACACCACCACCGTCGCCGATGCGCAGATGTCGATCCAGGCCGGCTTCGTCGCCGGTGAGCAGGCGCTCGCCGTGCTCACCGTGCCGGTCAACCTGCGCCCTGCGTTCAAGGTGACGAAGGTGCAGATCATGTGGGCCAGCACCTCGCCGGGCACCATTCCTCCCAGCGACCAGGGGTCGATCATGATCTACTCCGGCTCGGTGCTCCAGCCGGGCTACTTCCTCGTGTTCGATTCAAAGAACGACGCCGCCGACGGCGACGGCCTCACACCGCAGATGCAAGACGGCGGGTTGAACGAGTTCGACTTCTCCAGCGAGAACATCATCCTCAACGACGTCTCCAAGATCAGCGTGGGCCTGGAATTCCTGACCGCGACGGATCAGAACAACGGCCCGAGCGTCTGCTCCGACTGGCCCCCCAACAACGCCAACCGCAGCACCGCCGGCGCCAACGCCATCTACGGCACCTGGCCCGAGATGGGGATCAACAGCAGCCAGTTCTTTGAGCCGCGGATCGTGCTCGGACCACCCTTTAACTCTGTCTTCGGCATCAGCGGCAACTTCTTCATCCGCGCTGTGATCGAGAGCGCCAGCAACTGCCCGGCCGACCTGGGCTCAACCGGCGGCTTCCAGGGACCCGACGGCGTGCTCGACAACAACGACTTCATCGTCTTCATCAACTACTTCTTCGGGCGTAACCCGGCCGCCGACATCGGCCGCGCCGGTGGCGTAGCGGGCGCTGACCTGGAGTGGGACAACAACGACTTCATCGTCTTCATCGATCAGTTCTTCGCCGGCTGCCAATAGGCCGCGACTGACGCCAACACCCCGATGGGCGACCGCCGCCGCTCCCGCGATCGCGGGAATCTCTCGATTCCGAGCGTTTCCTGATGGCCTGGCCGTCGATTGTCTGGCACAATTGCGGCTAGTCAAGGAGACTTCATGACGCGCTCTTCAGTTTGTCTTTTGCTCGTCGCCGTCGGTACGGCGTCCGCCGATGTTCAGACCCTTCTCACCAACTACTCCGACATCCCATCCTCCAACATCACCGGCTACTCGCTCAAGTGGCGCCCGAACTCCACCGCCGCGTTCGATCGGCCGGCCCTGAGCCCCGACGGCTCGTACTGGCTCACGAGAGGAAACTCAGAAGACCCCAGCACGCTGACCGACACGTTCCTGGTGTACGGAACAGGGACGGCCTACGGCATCGTCGCTCGTGAGAACGACCCAATCCCGACAACGGGCTCGTCCGGGCTGCTTGCCGGAGAACAGTTCGGCAGTTTCAACCCGCGCCGGTCCATCAACGACTCCGGCCAGTTTGCCTTCTCAACCCCGGGGCGCAACACGCCTTCTTCGCAGAACTACGTGGTGGTGCGTGGTCAACTGCTCGGTAGCAGCGCAGCGAACTTCACGGCCATGGCACGCGAAGCGCAGGCGCTCTCGGTAACCGGGTACAGCTACAACGCCGGGCAGTTCGCCGACGGCGTGGCGATGGACGCCAACGGGCGGGTCATGTGGATCAGCCAGCGCACCCCGGGCTTCCCCGTTCTCGACCCGCGCGAGGGCATCTTCATCGGCAACGGCACCAGCAACACGCTCGTGGCACAGACGATCGACTCGAACCAGTCTGTGCCGGCGAATCAGCCCGTCACAGGGGGCATCCCGTGGCGCTCGTTCTCGATTCAATTCGGGCTCGACAGCGCCGGCGCAAGCACGCTCGTGCTGGGCTACCTGGGCATCGGCAACTTCAACACGCTCGCGCTGGACAACGCGGTGATCCTGCAGCAGGATGCGCCGCTCCCCGACGACGCCTCATTGCTGGTGCAGACCATCGCGCCCGGTAGCGTGGGCCTCACCCCGGGAACGGCGGGCACGCCCAAGTGGTACTGCCGCGGCGGTTTCGGCGGCGGTTCGTTCAGCGGCACGTTCGGTCAGGTCAACGGCCGCACGGTGGCCTACGCAGCGCCTTCAGGGACAATCGTCTCTTGCGGCACCGAGCGCTGGTCGAGCAGGGGCGGCTCGCTCAGCAACATCGCTGCCAACGACCGGGGCGACTTTGTCATCGCCGGAGGAACCGACGACATGACCCGTGCCCCGGGTGATGACGAGGGCATCGATATTCCCGGGTACATCCGCGACGAGGTTCTGGTCGCCAACAACCGCGTCGAGCTCATCAGGGAGGGCGACGCGCTCGACCTGGACAACAACCCAGCCACCAACGAACACTGCGTAGTCACCGATATCTCGACCGACACGGCGGTGCTCACAAACGACGGCTGGTGCTACGTGGTCGTGGCAACTTCACGCCAGGCTGCAATCCCCACCGACCCGGCCGTCCTCGGGTCGGCGCTTATCAGGGTCCGCGTCCCTCGCTTCTGCCTCGCCGACGTCGGGAGCCAGGGCGGCGCACGCGGGAGCGACGGACTGTTCGACAACAACGACTTCGTCGTGTTCATCGACCTGTTCTTTAGCCAGAGCGAGTGCGCCGATGTTGGCGTCCAGGGCGGCGTTCAGGGACGCGACAACGCCTGGGACAACAACGACTTCGTCGTGTTCATTGACCAGTTCTTCACGGCCTGCAACTGAGCAGCCGGGGACGATGCAGTGGGCGCAGCCTCGCTCTGCGTATCCTGCTGTGATGCCCGAGCCGTTCGAAGTCCACCGCCCGCCCGCCGCACCCCGACTGCCGGGCAAGGTGGTCGTTCGTCCAGACGCGGGGGATACCTGCGACGCGCTCGCCACCGATGTCGTCTCGCAGGCCGCGGCCTGCATCCGCCAGTTCGGCGACTTTCACATCGCCCTCTCCGGCGGCGGCACACCGCTGCCGCTCTACCAACTGCTGATGTTCGACCCCGACTACCGCGCCTTGAACTGGCGGAAGACGCACCTGTGGATCGTCGACGAGCGCCGTGTTCCCTTTGACGATGCCCGCAGCAACTACCAGCAGATCCACGAGATCATCGTCGAGCACTCGGACATTCCAAAGGACCAGGTCCACCCCATCCTCGCCACCCGCGACGACGCCGACACGCACTACGAGCAGGCCCTCCGCGAGTCGCTCGAGTGGCGCGAGAAGGGGCAGGACCGGCTCGACTGCGTCATCCTCGGCATGGGCGGCGACGGGCACACCGCGAGCCTCTTCCCACGCTCGCGTGCCCTGCGCGACGGCTCGACTCCACCGCGCATGGTGCTGATCAACAGCGGCCCGGAGGTCACCCCGCCAGACCGCGTCACGATGACCCAGCACCTCATCAACGCGTCACGCATGGTCTGCGTGCTCGTCACCGGTGAAGCGAAACGCGCCACGATCGCCAGGGTCGCGGCGGCGACCGCCGGGGGCGACCCCGCCACATCCGTCGCCGACGAACTGCCCATCCTCTCCATCAAGCCGAAGGCCGGCGAACTCCGCTGGTACCTCGACGCCGACGCCTGCCCGCGCTAGGACTTTTCTACTTTGCTCTCTGTCACGCCCAACCCCACGATCACCTGGACCACGCTCTTTGAGGACAAAGACCTGATCGTCATCGCCAAGCGGGCGGGCATCGTCACCCAGCCCGGCAAGGGGCACGACAGCGACTCACTCCTCAACGGGCTCTTTGACCGCTACGCCAAACAGCTGCAGAAGCTCGGCGCTCCGCGCGACTTCGGGCTTCTCCACCGGCTTGACCGCTTCACCAGCGGCATCCTGGTCGTCGCCCTCACACCCGGTGCCTACGACGGCCTGCGCGAGCAGTTCGAAGCGCGCACCGTCCGCAAGTTCTACTGGGCCGTCACCAACAAGTCACCCAGCACACCCACCGGCCTGATCAACAAGCCGCTGCTCGAGACGCTGCCGCGCGACTATACCGAGCAGAAGCTCTCCAAGATCAGCGCCAAGGGCAAGCCCGCCCAGACCGCTTATCGCGTGCTCAGCACGGCGACCAGCGGCCCGCACGAAGGGGCCGCGCTGATCGAGGCCCGCCCCCTCACTGGTCGCCTGCACCAGGTGCGCGTTCACCTGGCCACCATCGGCTGCCCCATCATCGGCGACGACCTCTATGCGCCGCCGGCCATCCGCAAGCTTGGCCCGCGCCTGGCGCTCCACTCTCACCGGCTCGCCTTCACCCACCCGATCTCCGGCGAGCCCATCGACGCGCAAACGCCCTTCCCCAAGGACCTCCGCTCGCTGCTGACCAAGCTGAAGCTGAAGCGCCCTGACGACGCCCTGAAGCCCGAGGGACCACCCGCCGAATAGTCGGCGCTCAGGCCGAACCGACCGCCCCCATCAGACGCTTGGCGATCCAATCAGCAACCAGCCAGCCGCGCTCACCCTTCACGCGCCAGCGAGCGCCGTCGTGCGCCAGGAGCCCGTCCCCTTGCAGCTCGGCCACCGTGCGTGCCAGACGCTCGCCCGACCCTGGCGAGACCTGCTCCGCCATTTCCAGCAGCTCCGCCGCTTCCACCCCTCTCGCCAGACGCACGCCCGTCATCAGCCGCTCGCGCACCGCGCGCACCGCATCTGCCGGCTCGTGATCGCTCAGCAGGCTCGTCCCTTCGCCCTCCAGGTACATGCGGATGTTGCCCACGTTCTTCGTCCGCACCCCGCGGATGTGCCCGCTCGCGCTGGGGCCCGCAGCCAGCCAGTCTTCCTGCAGCCAGTACGCCAGGTTGTGCCGGCTCTCCATGCCGGGCCCACCCTCGCCCGCAGGCACCGCGTAGTTGCTCACCTCGTACCGCTTGAGCCCCTTCGCCTCCAGCGCCCGTGTGGTCGCCTCGAACATTGCCGCTTCAAGCTCCTCTTCCACCGGCACAAACTCGCCGCGCTTCATCCGCGCTGTCATCTGCGTCTGTGGCTCGTAGGTCAGGTTGTAGCACGAAAGATGCGTCGTCCTCAGCGCGAGCGCGCGGTCCAGGTCACTCTCCCACTCCCCCAGCGTCTGCCCCGGAATCGCGTAGATCAGGTCCACCGACTGCCGCCCGATACCCGCCGCCCGCACCGCCTCGAGCCCGCGCTCGACGTTGTCTGGGTTGTGCGTGCGCTCCAGCGTCTTGAGATGCCGCGGCACAAAGCTCTGCGCCCCCATGCTCACCCGCGTCACACCGCCCGCCTTGAGCACGGCCCCCAGTTCGGCGGTCGTGCTCTCGGGGTTGCACTCAACGGTGAACTCGGGGAGCCCCCACCCATCACCGACCACCGTTGCTGCGCCCGTCTCCCGAATCCCGCTCAGATCAAACTCCCCCTCGATCACCGCCAGCAGCCGTTCCCACAGCTCCATGCGCAACAGGCTCGGCGTGCCGCCGCCGATGAACACCGTCCGCAGCGGTGCACCCCGCGCCCACGGCGCCAGCGCCCGCAGCTCGGCGATCAGCCGATCGACGAACGCCTCCTGCAGGTCCCTGCCTCCCTTCCCATCATCTACAAACGAGTAGAAGTCGCAGTAGTGGCACTTGTGCGAGCAGAACGGCGTGTGGATGTACAGCGACCGCACCGGCCGCGACGGGTCCGGCGCAGGGAGAACCTGCGCAGCGCGCACGGCGACCCCCGCTACGCCCCCCACCGTCAGGTTGACCGCTCCATTGGCCATACACGCGTCCCCCGCTCCCCCGCTTCCACCCCGCTCCGGGGGGCACCGTCCGTTCCAGCCGAACGGCTATTCTTGCCGCTCGGACAGTACGATGGGCCTCGACAAGTCTCCCGTGGAAATGAAGCACAGCGCCAACCCCGCCCGCTCGGAACGGCCAGTGAGCGCTGCGCGAAAGGAAGATGCCCGTGAAGATCTCGCTGGTCATGGTCAAAGCCGACGGCACAAGCCGCGAGTTCCCCTTCGACAAGGCGAACATCATCATCGGGCGCGACGAGGCGGCCCGCCTGCGCATCCCGCTCCCCTCCGTGAGCCGCAAGCACTGCGAGCTCTCCATCGACGATGAGGAGCTGGTGGTCAAGGACCTCGGCTCGGCCAACGGCACCTACGTCAACGGCGCCAAAGTGAAGGACCGCGAACTCTCCCCCGGCGACCTGCTCACCGTCGGCGGGGTGGTCTTCGTCGTCCGCATCGACGGCTACCCGGCCCAGATCGACGCCAAGGACTGCTACGCCGCGGGCATGGTCAGCATGGATGATGCGCTCACCGGCGAGGATGACGACTTCCCCGGCCTGCCCAAGGAGGTCCCCGGCTCTTCGCCCAAGGGCAAGTCGCTCAAGCCGATGGGCGGCGCGAAGAAGGATGATGGCCTCGACGACCTCCTCAAGGACCTTGAGATCGGCGACGACGACAAGTAGCCCAAACGCCCCGCGGCCCATCCCCGGGCCCGCAACCGCCCCCCGCCGCTTCTTTTCTCATGCACCTGGTCGTCCTCATCCCCATCTACAACGAGCAGCGCACCCTCGACGAGTCGGTGCGCCGGCTGCTGAGCACGCCCCTCCCCACCGGCATCGCCCGCCGCACCGCCGTGCTTGTTGACGACGGCTCCAGCGACGGCACAGCCGCCGCCATCGCCGCCCTGCGCGGCGATGCCGCGCTGGCCCCCCATCTGCACACCATCCGCCACGAGGCCAACCGCGGCAAGGGGGCCGCCGTCCGCACCGCCCTCACC
Source organism: Phycisphaerales bacterium (assembly GCA_030680655.1). GTDB lineage: Bacteria > Planctomycetota > Phycisphaerae > Phycisphaerales > UBA1924 > JAJTGZ01. The sequence goes on along the minus strand of JAUXUZ010000277.1, from coordinate 3,076 downwards.
GCCGCCATCGAGCTCGCCGGCGACATCTTCATCATCCACGATGCCGACCTTGAGTACGACCCCACCGACCACGCGCGCCTCCTCACGCCGATTATCGACGGCCGCGCCGACGCCGTGATCGGCTCGCGCTTCCTCGGCGACACCCACCGCGTGCTCTACTTCTGGCACAGCGTCGCCAACAAGGCCATCACTACCCTCTCCAACATCTTCACCAACCTCAACCTCACCGACATCGAGTGCTGCTCCAAGGCCTTCACACGCCCCGTCGCCCTCCAGCTCAGGCTCGAGGAAGAGCGCTTCGGCATCGAGCCCGAGTTGATCGCCAAGCTCGCGCGCACCACGCCGCACGACCGCACCATCCGCATCTACGAGGTCGCCGTCTCCTACGCCGGGCGCACCTACGCCGAGGGCAAGAAGATCACCTGGCACGACGGCCTCGCCGCGGTCGGGTGCATCCTCAAGTACAACCTCTTCAGTTAACACCGCCCACGAATCGCACTGCGAACAGCGAACGCCAGGCGACCCTCCCCCGTACCATCCGCGACCCCCCATTCCCCCCAGCTGCACCCGCTTGTGCGGAGGCCCTGGCGGCCATAGGAACGCCCGATGACCCTCACGCACACCCTCGCTCACCTCGGCGGCACCGTCGGCCTGGCCCTCGCCACCGCCGCTATCGCCCAGCCCGCTACACCCACCCCCCCCGTTTCCCCCACCACCCCCACCCCCGCCGCCCCGGCCGTCCCCGCCGCCAAGGACAGCCCTGCGCCCTCGGTCATCTCCAAAGAGGCCGCTGAGCTCATCAACAAGGCCAAGGCCGCGGGCAAAGCCGCCAAGGATGCCAGCGCCACCGTCGAGTCGGTCATGTCCAGCGCCTTCGCGGGCGACACCACCGTCAAGGGCACCGTCGTCGCGATCTTCAGCGATGCCGCCATGCCGCTGGGCCACTGGCGCATCGAGCTCGCGGCCCCTGCTGCGGCGGGCGCACCCGCTGCTACGCCCCCCGCTCCCGCCACCCCCACCACCGGCCGCACGTTCGCCTTCGATGGCACCACCGTTCGCGCCATCGACCCGGCGAACAAGGAAATGACCGAGACCGCCGCCGCCGACGGCGCTGCCTTCCCCGAAGGTGAAGAAGGCATGCTCCTGCCCATGTGGTACATGGACCAGCGCTTCGACCGCATGGGACGCATGAACCCCATCCTGGTTGAGCAGGTCATCGAGGGTGAGCCCGGCAGCACCACCATCGGCGGCGTGAAGGTCACCACCGTCCGCCAGGTGCGGCACATCAAGTTCCCCTCGATGGATGAGGGTGGCGACGGCGCCGCCGGCGAGCGCACGCTCGTTGAGACCCTGCGCCTTTCGCTGGGCGCTGACAACTACCCCCGCCGCACCGAGGTCACCATGGAGATGACCGGCGCTGACGCCGGCCGCAAGCAGACGATCTCCCAGACCTACACCGACCTCAAGGTCAACAGCTCACCCTCCGCCGAGACGTTCGTGCTCAAGGCCCCCGAAGGCTACAAGACGCGCACCGTCACCGTCGAAGAGGGTGGCCCGCAGATGACCGTCAAGGCCGGCGATGCCGCGCTGGACTTCAACCTCAAGGATGACTCCGGCAAGGCGCACAAGCTCGCCGACTTCAAGGGCCGCATCGTGCTGCTTGACTTCTGGGCCACCTGGTGCGGGCCGTGCACGCAGGCGATGCCGAGCATCCAGAAGATCGCCGACGCCTTCAAGGACAAGCCCGTCTCCATCATCGGCGTCAACACCTGGGAGTCGTCCCCGGCCGCCGGCCCCGCTTACATGAAGAAGAAGGGGTACACCTACCTCAACCTCCTCGCCGGTGATGAGCTCGCCAAGTCGTACGGCATCTCGGGCATCCCCACGCTCATCCTCATCGATCAAGAAGGCAAGGTCGTGCACATCGGCGTCGGCTTCGGCCCCGGCGAAGAAGAGCACCTCAGCAAGTTGATCAACGAGAAGCTCAACCCCGCCACGCCCGCCCCCGCCGCCAAGTAAGCAGGCCGATCCCCTCGAACAATTCCCCGCCACGCCCCGCGCCTTACCGCGCGGGGCGTTTTCAATCCCGTGCGGGTGCCAGATCAACAGAGGCCCGACCGGCATGGGCCGTGCCTTTGGGAGCGGAGCGCACAAAGGCCGGAAGCTGAGTGGCGAGCCGAAGGCTCTTCGCTGAACCTCAACCCCACCGCAACGCCCAACCAATGCCCACGTCACACCCCGGCACTCCGAGGAAGGCAGGAACGCGGAGCCGCGGAGAAGCGGAGAGGAAGATGGAGAAAAGAGGGGGGGCGGATAGAGGAGAGAAGGGGGAGGAGCAAGGGAAAGAAGGGCGCAAACGCGAAATTCGAAGCGTGCGGGCACTTCACCCGCGTGACTCGCCTCCCAGCGGCTTGACGACCGTCAGAACGAGCGTTCCGGGTCCGTCGCCCGCCTCGACCTCGTAGGCAAAGCGGGCCGCACCACCCAGGCCATCGCCATAGTTCCGCGCGTTCGCCGGCATCGCCCGCCCCGCCGCCTTCCCGCCCGGCGAAGACGCCGCCATCGCGGTGATCCCCTTCCACTCCTCCTGCGAGAGACGGTACGACCGACCCGTGGCATCGGTCGCTTCCGCGCCGGCGTACACCAGCGTGATCGTTCTGGTCGCCCCCTTGTGATAGATGTCCGCCAGGCGGCAGATGCGCGTGAGCGCATCGACCGAAACCGACACATCCGCTCCCTTCACCTTCGACCAATCGACCGCCCCCCCGCCCGCACCAGCACCCGGTGCAGAGGGCGCTGGAGCAGTCGGAGACTCTTCACACGCGCCCGCCAGCGCTGCACCAACAACGCCGCACCAGACAACCGCCCATGAGATTCGCATCATCGTCGCCTCCGTATGAACTGAGAACCACCAGACCCACTGCATAGATGCGCGGCCCCAGGCACCCCGTCACCTCCGAGCCACCGGCCGAGTGACCACTCTTTCGCGCGCTTTCCAAATCTTGGAGGAAATCAAGAGGTTACTGAACCCCCCCCCCCCCCCCCCCCCCCCCCCCACCCCACCCCCCCCCCCCCC
>JAUXUZ010000276.1 GCA_030680655.1 Phycisphaerales bacterium | reverse complement strand
AACGTCCGACCAGCGCACTGTCGGCGGAAAGCGCATCCGCCGGCGCGCGGCCTGACGTGCAGCTGAGTGCCAGGGCAACGCAGTAAGCTCGCTGGCTGGCAACTCACCCGCAGTTCAAAGTTCCCCCGCGGCGGACCTCAGTGAACGAGGTCCGCCGTCTTTTTGGCCGGGAAACAGGCGTTCACCCAAACAGGTGGAGCTGGACAAGCCGCAGGTTTTCGCAACGCTGTTCGGTTTTACCCGTACACTTAGCCAGCATGACCTCCAAAGTCGAGCGAAAGCTGATCCGGCGGGTCCTTGACGGCGAACGCGCCGCCGCGGAGGAGTTGGTGCGCGCGCACCAGGGCTCGCTCTACGGCTACATGCTCCGCTTGTCAGGCCGCCCTGATGTTGCCGAGGATGTCGTGCAGGAGGCGTTCGTCAGAGCGCTGAGCAACCTTCACCGTTACGACGAGCGTTTTCGGTTCAGCACGTGGCTGTTCACCATCGCCAAGCGGCTGTACGTCAACGCGCGCCAGCGGCTTGCGCCGAGTTACGACACCGACGCGATGGGCGCGGCGGCGGACCGGCGTTCGTTCGCGGGCGGCGTGCCCGATGAGCCGGGCGACCACTTCGCTGCGTCGGGTGAGCTTCAGTCTGCCCTGGGGTGTTTGAGCGAAGACCAGCGCGAGGCCGTGGTGCTCTTCTACCAATTGGAGTGGTCGGTCGATCAGATCGGCGAGCACCTTGAGCTGCCGGTTGGCACGGTCAAGAGCCACCTTCACCGGGCGCGGGCGCGTCTGCGCGCGGCGCTCGAAGACCAGCCGGCGGTGTCGGCCTGGGTGCGCGGCGTGCGGACGCGGGAGGTGCCCGCGTGATGAACTTTAACGACCACAACGGCTCACGGGCGGTTGAGCAGAAGCTCCACGCGATGCGCGGTGATGCGGCCCGTGCACCAGACCTGACGGCCGGGATTATCTCCAGGCTTGAGACGGGCCGCCCCTTTGCGGACACACGCACGCTGCACCTACGGCGCTGGGGCAGGCTGGCGGCGATGGGGTGCGCGGTCGGGCTGGCCTTGTGCGGCGGGTTGGTGGCGTTGCAGTGGCGGCAGATCGCACCGGGCCTGGCGGAACCCCACCCCGTCGCGGGCGTAGTGGGGAGCGCGGTGGCGGATGTGCGTGCCAGCGGCCTGGCGATCAGGGATGCGCAGGAGCGGCTGACCCGTTTCGCGATGCACGGGCAGGCCCGTACCGACCTTGAAGATACGAAGGTAGTGCGGGCGATCGCGGCGAACGTGATCGTGCCGATGAGCGAACTGCTGCAAGTCCCACCGTCGCTTGAGCCCTCTGAAACCGAGCGGAACCTCGCCCAGCGCATGCTGGCGAGCGGCCAGCGGATGCTCAGCCGCGCCGAGCGCGTGGCGGCGGCGGCGTTCCGTCCGGGCACGGGCGGCGCGGGCGCTGCGGGCTTGAACGCAGGCGCCGGGAGCGAGACGTTCGCCGATCGCCTCGGCCGCGCGATCGGCGGGGTGCCGCTGAGCGACGGCGGGCCTCAGTGAACGCAGGGTGGTCTCTCGCGAGAGAACAATGAGCAACGGTCGAGCCCGCTTTCGCGGGGTGGCAACGGCGGTGCTTGCGTTGGCCTGCTCCGGCAGCGGCGTGCGGGCGCAGCTTGCGGCCCACGATGCGCTCACACCGGTCATCGGCAAGCTGCCCCTCACGACGCGCCTGGTGGTTGTTTCGGCACGGCCGGGCGACGTGCTGAGCGGGCTGCAGGGGCCGTGGAAGCGTCTGGGCCCGGTGGCGAGCGGCATCGGCGGCGACACGCTCAAGAGCTGGTCGATGCTCTCGCGGCGGCTGGGCTACGAGCCGGGCGAAGCCTTTTCGGCGCTGACTAGTGGGGGGCTCGCGCTGGTTGTTGCCGAGGCCAAAGTGAGTGTGGCGGCAGGAGTGGGAGCGGGCGGAGTGGGGGGCGTCAAGGACGTTCGGGCGTCGGTCGACGCGAGTTGGGCCGTTCTGGCGGTAGTCAAGCGCGACGTGGCAGCGCGTGTGCGCGAGCGGCTCAAGGCTGTTCCGCACGAGGTGATCGCGGGCCAGCCGGTGCTCTCGGTTGAGGATGGCCGCTTTGCGCTGGTCTGCCGCGCACTCTCTGATGCGCAAGGCAGCGACGAAGTCCTGGCGCTCACGCCCACCGAGGACCGTGCGTTCCTCGAGTCGATCGTGGCCTCTGTCGAGGCGGCAAGGCTCGGGGCGGCTTTGCCCGCCCGCTCTGGGGGAGGGCGCGAGTTGACACTGTCGTCAACAAGGGCCTTTGCTGTGGGCCAGCTGAGAGCGGCGGATGTGCTGGTGCTCTCGGCCGATGAAAAGACCGCTGGGGGCGGCGCCGCGGTGCCGTGGGAGCGGGCGTCGGTTGTGGCGTGCGGGGTCGCGTGGCGCGCGTGGTCGTTTGATGCCGAGATGATCGCCCCAAACGACGACAACAGTGGTGAGCCGTTGCGTCTGCCGGCCGAGGGTTCGGTCTGGTTTGACGCGTGGGCCCCCGGTGCCGCGGTGATGGTGGTCGGCGGCGGGAACCAGGCCCTTGAGCGAGCGCTGCGCGGAACGGGCCTGCCGTTGCTGCAGAAGGACGAGCGGCTGGAAGCGGTGGGCTTCTACTCGGGCTTCAACAACAACGAGCGGGCGTCGGTGTGGTGTGGCGTGCGTACCAGTGGCGGTGAGGGCACTCTGGAGATGGACGCCGCCGGCGAAGCGCTGGCGGGGGTTGTTGAGCGTGGGGAATGGCTGAAAGAACTGGCGGCGAGCGCTGAGCTGCTGGGCAGCGAACAGCCGGCGACTGCGCGAGCGCCCATCGCGAGCCCTTTCGCCGCGGCGGACCCGTCGGCGTTGCGGGTCCTGCCGGTTCGCATCCCACCATCGGTTGATCTCGCGCCCGCCGCCCAGGGTGGCGCAGCGGCCGTCCCCGCTTCGGTTGCGTGGTTCCAGTGCGTGCCCGCAGCAGCCGGCGAGCGCGGGCCGCGTTGGATGGTGTGGGGGCTGGAACCGACGCAGGAGCCGGACGATCTGCGAGCGAAGCAAGCGGATTTAAAGGGGTGTTTGACGGCGGTAGCCGGCGGCGAGCGCGAGTGGCACTGGCGTGCGGTCGTTCGCCCGCCGCGCATCCTGCAGGCACTGCCGGGCCCGCTGGCGTTTGCCGCGGGCTTCACCGGCGCCGGCGCGATCGGCGAAGTGCGGTTTGAGTCGTGGCAGGAGCGCGGCGTCAACAGCGGCCAGCGGGCGAGGGTGGTGGTGGAGTGGGCCGGCGGTGCGCCGCGCGACGCCGCGCCAAAGCCCTGAGTTCAAACGCTGCCGTGGCGACTGAGGTTTCACCGTTAGCGCCTGGGTGTGCGGGCGCGGCCCCTTCGTTCGCCTTCGCTCGCATCCTCTGCTGAGCGCTGTACTCGGGTCGCGTGCCAGCCTTTGTCGGTCTCGTGCGCATCGTACCGGACCACCGCGCCGTCCTTGAGCACGCGGAATCCTTCACCGTCGATGACGGCGTAGTGCACGAAGATGTCCTGCTGCTGCGGCCCGACGATGAAGCCGAACCCCTTCTTGGGATCGAACCACTTGACCGTGCCTTCTGCATCAACGATTTTGCCCGCGGGTTCGCTCATTGTGGCATGTTCCTGCCCCGCAGCGCCCCGAGCGTTTGGCTCAGAGGAGACCGGCGAGGAACTGGTTGCGCACACAGACCAGGCCGCGGGGGCGTTGCCGCCCTGCGACACTATGAGGATACAGCGCTGACCGAGAAACTCAATCGGCGATCCGGATGAAAGCGCACGGGCAGGGCCGAAACCGCTCTCTTTAGCCTTGACGGCGGGTGAGTTCGACAGGCACCGAAATGAAAACGGCCCGCCAAGTGTGGCGGGCCGCGTGGTAACACGTGTTAACTGCCGCGAGATCAGTCTGTGCGGCCGGCGCCGGCGGGGAGCGGGGCCTGCTGCTGCTGGGGAGCGGCGGCCTGCTCGTCACGCATCGCGGCCTTGCGGCTGAGCTTGATGCGGCCCTGCTCGTCGACCATGATCACCTTGACCTTGATCATGTCACCGATCTTGACCACGTCGTTGACGCTCTTGACGAAGCCGTCGGCGAGCTCGGAGATGTGGCACATGCCGTCGGTGCCGGGGGCGAGTTCGACGAAGGCGCCGAAGTCCTTCATCGACACGACCTTGCCGGTGAAGACGGTGCCGACCTTGATCTCCTCGCACAGCGCCTCGATCTCGGCGCGGGCCATGGCGATGGTCTCACCGTCGGGCGCTGAGATGACAACCGTGCCGTCGTCCTCGACGTCGATGCCGACGCCGTACTTGTCCTGAAGGCCGCGGATCATCTTGCCGCCGGGGCCGATCAGCTTGCCGATCTTCTCGGGGTTGATGTGGATGGTCACCAGGCGCGGGGCCAGGGGGCTGATCTCGGCGCGGGGCTTGGCGATGATCTTCTCCATCGTCTCGATGATCTCCAGGCGACCGACCTTTGCCTGCTCGAGGATGCGGACGATCTGCTCCATCACCAGGCCACGGGCCTTGAGGTCGAGCTGGATGCCGGTGATGCCCTCGCGGGTACCGGAGACCTTGAAGTCCATGTCGCCGAAGAAGTCTTCTTCACCGATGATGTCGGTGACGAAGACCTCGCGGTTGCCGTCGTCATCGGTGAAGCGGCCGACGCTGATGCCGGCGCAGGTCGCCTTGATGGGGACGCCGGCGTCCATGAGCGCGATGCAGCCGCCGCAGACCGACGCCATCGACGAGGAGCCGTTGCTCTCGGTGATGTCGCTGACCACGCGGATGGTGTACGGGAACTCCTCGGCTGAGGGGAGGATGGCCAGCAGGCTGCGCTCGGCGAGCGCACCGTGCCCGAGCTCGCGCCGGCCGGGGCCGGTGATGCGCTTCACTTCGCCCGTGCAGAAGGGGGGGAAGTTGTAGTGCAGCATGAACTTCTTGCTGTACTCGGGGAGCAGGCCGTCGACGATCTGCTCGTCCTTGCCGGTGCCGAGGGCGACGCTGATAAGGCTCTGCGTCTCGCCGCGCTGGAAGAGCGCCGAGCCGTGGGTACGCTGAAAGATGCCGACCTCGCCGGTGATCTCGCGGATCTGCTTGGCGGAGCGGCCGTCTGCGCGGATGCCGCTCTCGGCGATCAGGCGGCGGGTGATCTTCTCTTCAAGGCGCTTGAAGGCGTCCTTGGCGAACCACCTGCGCTTGGTGCTGGTGGCGAAGGCCTCCTGGTTGCCGGTGTTGTTGATCGCGAAGTGGGTGTTGAGCACCTCATCACGGAGCTTGTCCACGGCGGTGTTGCGGTCCTGCTTGCCCTTGATCTTGCGGGCCTCGATCATCTTCGCCTCGGCGGCGTTCTTAACGGCCTCGGTGATGTCGGCGGGGGGAACGAAGAGGTCGCCGACGACCTTGGGCACACCCGCCTTGGCGACGAGCTCGTTGATGAGCTCGAGGGTCTGGTTGATGTGGTCCTGGCCGAAGGCGATGGCGTCGACGATCGCCTTCTCGGGCAGCTCGGCCGCGCCGACTTCGATCATGTTCAGGCCGTCCTTGTGGCCGCAGAGGACCAGGTCAAGGTCGGAGAACTCCATCTGTGAGTTGGTGGGGTTGCAGACGAAGACGGGGCCGTTGTCGGTGTGCACACGGGCGACGCGGACGGTGGCGATGGGCCCCTCGAAGGGGACGTTGCTGATCGCAAGGGCCGCCGAGGCGGCGGTGCCGGCGAGGACGTCAGAGTCATTCTCGCCGTCGTGGCTCATGACGAAGACCTGCAGGTTCAACTCGTCGTAGTAGCCGTCGGGGAAGAGCGGCCGGCAGGGCCGGTCGATCATCCGCATGGTGAGGATTTCCTTCTCCGAGGGCGGGCCTTCGCGCTTCTTGAAGCCACCGGGGAACTTGCCCGCGGCGGTGAGCTTCTCGCGGTAGTCAACGGTGAGCCCGAGGAAGTCGGGGTTCTCGAAGCGCGGCTTGCCGCGGGTGACGGTGGCGAGGACGGTGGTGCCGCCGTAGGTGGCGATGACGGCGCCGTTACAGAGCTTGGCGACTTTGCCGGTCTCGATCGTGAGCGTGCGCCCCGCGATCGTGCGTGAAACAACAACGTGACCCATTGGGTATGTCCTTCAATCGCCGCTGGATGCTCCGCGCGCGCTGGCGGCGTGCTGCGCTGCGTGGGGGCCCCTCTATTCCCTTCCCGCCCCAACTTCAGCCGCCGTGGGCAGCAAAGCAGCAGGTCGGCGACGCTTGGTTCCTCGCTGGGAGGGAGATGAGCGGCGCGAAAGTGCTGGTTTGCTGCGACAGTCGAAGGAGGACGAACGAAAAAGATCGGGCCCAGGGATTCCGTCAAACACGTTTAAACAAGCACGCCCGCGAGCGTCAACTCGCGGGCGTGGGGTTTTCGGGGCTTACTTGCGGAGGCCGAGCTTGGCGATCAGCGCCAGGTAGGTCGGCCGGTCGTTCGCGGCCAGGTACTTCAGCAGCCGGTTACGGCGGGCGGCCATGAGGACGAGGCCGCGGCGGCTGTGGAAGTCCTTCTTGGCCTGCTTGAGGTGCTCGGCAAGGTCGTTGATCCGCTCGGTGAGCAGCGCGATCTGGACGGGCGCGGAGCCGGTGTCGGTGGGATTGATCTGGTGGGTCTTGATCAACTTGGTCTTGTGCTCGGCTGATGAGGGCATAGAGGTCGGTATCCTTGATTTCCCTTTGAGGGGACCGTCCAGTGGGTGTGAGTGATGAATTCCCCTGCCAGAGGACGGGCCAGCAGGGGGGGTTCGCGGACGCCCAAGGGTAGGCGTAAGGGTGGGGATGGGCAAGGGGCTGAGTCGTCTTGAGAGCGCCATCGCACGGGTTGAGGCAGGGAGAAACCCTTGCTTGTGGCACCCGCGGACGGCTCCAACTGCTGAGAAACCGGATGCTCTGACTCAGCGTTGACTGGTCGGGAGAAATGCCGGGTTGAACAAGTCCTGAGCCTGCGGCGTAGCCTTGGGTACCGTGCCAAGCTGGCCTTCCAGACTCCTGCGCGCACTCCTCGCCGTCATGATGACGGCGTATGTGCCAGTCTGCCTCTGTGGCGGGCTGCGGACGGTGCTGGGGGCACAGTCGGCTGCGGGCCATCAGTGCTGCCACGGCGGCGACCACGCGGCGAATTCGGTCAAGGGCCAACAGAAAAACGACCACCACAAGGGCAAGTCCTGCGATTGCTCACCGCCCATTGTGCTGGCGGCGGGCGACCTGCACCCGGTGCCGGTGGACCTTGCCGATGCGCCCATCGCGGTGGTGCCTTCGTCGGTGGGGGTTTGGGCTTTGTCCGCGGTGGTTTCGATGCAGCGGGCTGTGCCTGGCCGCACCGTGCTGCGGCCGACGCTCTCGCTTCTGCGCCAGCACTGCGCGCTGATCGTGTAGCAGCGGCCGCCGCGCCCGCCAGACTGCACCTTTACTCAACAACCTTGATCGCTGCAACGCGATAGTTCCATCGACCGCCCACCCCGGGCTGCGATTGACTGTTCTTCCCTTTACGCACTCAGGAGTCTTGCAATGACCACGTTCCGCTTGCCGTCACTCTTTGCCGCCCTCGCTGTCGTGTCCGTTGCCTCGATCGCGGCTGCGCAGGAGCACCATCCTTCCGCGCCCGCCAAGGCGCCGGAAGCCCCGGCGAAGAGTGACACCGCCCCGATGACGCGCTTCGCCAACCTCTATCCCTTCGGCACGTGCGCGGTCCTTGGCAAGAAGCTAGGCTCGATGGGTGACCCGATCATCAAGGTCTACGACGGCCGCGAGGTGCGCTTCTGTTGCCCGGGCTGCCCGCCGAAGTTTGAGAAGGACCTCGCGGCGAGCCTGAAGAAGCTCGACGAGAAGATCGTCGCCGACCAGACGCCGATCTACCCGCTGAAGACCTCCGTCGTCAGCGGCAAGGCCCTGCCGCCGAAGCCCGTTGACGTGGTGAGCGGCAACCGTCTGGTGCGCCTCGCCGACGAGTCGGAGAAGGCCGCGCTGAGCAAGGAGCCCGCGAAGTTCATCGCGGAACTCGACAAGGCCGTCATCGCCGCCCAGAGCAAGGACTACCCCGCCTCGCTCGACACCTGCCCGGCCAGCGGCGAGAAGCTCAACGCCGAGATGGGCAAGCCGTTCGACATCGTCATTGCGGGTCGTCTGGTGCGGCTGTGCTGCGCCGGGTGTGACGTTGACGCCCGCAAGGAGCCGGCCAAGATGATCGCAGCGGTTGATGCTACCCGCAAGGCCGCGGGGGCGGGCGGTGCCAAGAAGGCGCCAGAACACAAGGAGGGCGGCGACCACTCCGGGCACGAACACAAGTAAACTGCCAGGTGAAAGTCATCCCCTCGCGTGTTGACGCACGCGGCGGGGCTTTGCCGAGCAACCCCCGGAGAACGACCCGTGAAACCGACCCACCCTCTCGCACCCGCCGAGTACTCCGCTGTGCCCGTCACGCCCGAGCCGGATCGACGCGCCGGCGCTGCCGGTCAACATCGCCGGGCGCTCCGTGCTGCCGCGGTGGCTCTGTCAGCTGTGACGCTTGCGGCTCTGGGCTGCGCTGCGCCGTACACCTCTCCGATCTTTCCGCAGAACCACCCGGCAAACACGGGCGCACACGAGGCGCCGCCGGTTGCTCGCTCAAGCACCCTCGACGTGTTACCGACCGAAGAGACCCCGCGCACGCCGCACGCTGCGCCGGCCCAGCACACGGGCCATGGGGCAGGCGGCGCAGCGCCTCCAGCAGCCCCTGCGGCGTTGTTCACCTGCCCGATGCACCCGGAGGTAGTGAGCGACAAGCCCGACCAGCGGTGCCCAAAGTGCAACATGAAGCTCGTGCCCGCCAAGGCGGCTGGAGGTTCGCAATGACCAGGTGCATGCTCATAAGCGCAGCGCTCGGGCTCGTCCTGCTGGCTGGGTGCGCATCTTTCGAGCCCGGCAAAGGGTTCGACCAGGTCGGCGCATCGGTGTTCGAGCGCAGCGGCCTGCGCCCGCACTGGAACAACGGCACGCAGGAGGATGCTCAAGCCGCGGCGGCCGTCGGAGCGCTGCTCGGTTCAGAGCTCTCGGCCGACGGGGCCGTGCAGGTCGCCCTCCTCAACAACCGCGGCTTGCAGGCCGTGTACGAGGAGTTGAACCTCGCGCAGGCAGATGTGGTGCAGGCGGGATTGCTGCGGAACCCGGTCTTCAGCGGCGAGCTTCGGTTCGCCTCAGGGGGCGGCGGGCAGGTGGTTGTCCTCGATGTCGCGCAGGACTTTGTGAGCCTGCTCGCGATGCCCCTCCATCAGCGCCGGGCCGAGGCCGAGTTCGAGGCGGCCAAACTGCGTGTGACGGCGGCGGTGCTCGACGCGGCATTTGAGGTTCGGACGGCTTTCTACGGCTATCAGGCTGCCGAGCAGGCCCGAGAGATGCGTGCCACCGTGCTCGAGGCGACCGATGCGGCGTTCGAACTCGCCAAGCGCCTGCGAGCCGCGGGCAACTTCCGCGAGCTCGACCTGCTGAACGAGCGGGCGATCTTCGAACAGGCAAAAGTGGACCTGGCGGCCGCGGAGTCGAGCGCTGCGCAGGCGCGCGAGCACCTCAACGCACTCATGGGGCTCTGGGGTGAACAGACGGTGTGGCGTGCGGCCGGGCGGCTCCCCGCGCTGCCGGACGATGTTGCACCGCTGAAGGGGTTAGAGGGCCGCGCGATCGACGCGAGCCTGGACCTGGCGCTGTTGCAGCGCGAGGTGGAGATCGCGGCGCGGTCGGCGGCGATCGCCCGTCCGTGGTCACGGCTGGAGGGAGCCGAGGTCGGCGCGGCGGCGGAGAAGGATGTTGACGGTTCGTGGACGGTGGGGCCGTCGCTGAGTGTGCCCATCCCGCTCTTTGACCAGGGCCAGGCAGCGCCGAGCGAAGCCGACGCGCGTTACCGACAGGCGGTTGAGCGCACGTTCGCTCGGGCCGTTGAGGTCCGGGCCCGGGTGCGGGCCGCCCACGCGGGGATGGCCGCGGCGCACGCTCGCGCCCGCTACTACCAGCAGGTGATTCTCCCGCTGCGGCAGCGCCTTGTTGACGAGACGCAGCTGCAGTACAACGCGATGCAGGTGTCGCCGTTTCAACTGCTGCAGGCACGGCGCGACCAGGTCGAAGCGGGCGCGGCGTACGTCGCGTCGCTCCACGGGTACTGGAGGGCCAGCGCGGAGCTTGACCACGTTCTCGCCGGTCGCCTGACACCGTTTGCGGCGACCGGTCAATCGCTTGAGTCCACCACCAGCACAGCCGGCGGTGCCGGCTCAGGAGGCCACTGATGCCCACCGACAACACCCGCGATGACCAGGCGATGAAGCCGCAGCCAACGCTTACCCGACGGGATGTGCTCAGCGCCAGCGCGCTGGCGGGGGGCGCCCTGCTCCTGGCGGGCCGTCAATCGGCCAGCGCAGCGCAGCCGCCTACGCACGCCGATCACGGCGCGCCGAGCGCCCCTGCGCCGCCGCGGGCAAAGGGCTCGGCCCATGAAGCGCCCGGCGAGCCCGGCAAGGACTACACCCCCGTGGTGGTCCCCAACGGCTGGACGCTGCCGTACACGCTCGTGGACGGCTGGAAGGTCTTTCACATGGTGGCCGAGGAGGTTGAGCACGAGTTTGCGCCCAACCTCAAGGCGACGTGCTGGGGGTACAACGGGAGCGTGCACGGGCCGGTGCTGGAGCTGGTCGAGGGCGACCGCGTGCGCATCTTCGTCACCAACAGGCTCAGCGCACTGACGACCGTGCACTGGCACGGCGTGCTGCTGGAGAGCGGGATGGACGGCGTCGGCGGGCTGAGCCAGAAAGCGATCGCGCCCGGCGAGACGTACATGTACGAGTTCACGCTCCGCCAGCACGGCACGCTGATGTACCACGCCCACCACGACGAGATGACCCAGATGGGCCTGGGCATGACCGGCATGATCGTGGTGCACCCGCGCAGCCCCGAGGGCCCGCGCCCCGACCGCGACTTCGTGCTCATGCTGCACGAGTGGAGCATCAACGTGGGGGCCAGCCGCCCCGACCCCAACGAGATGATGGAGTTCAACACCCTGACGATGAACGCCAAGTGCTTCCCCGGCACGCAGCCGCTGATCGTCAAGAAGGGCGACCGTGTCCGCATCCGCATCGGCAACCTCTCGGCGATGAACCACCACCCGATCCACCTCCACGGGTACTTCTTCACCGTCACCGAGACCGACGGCGGCGTGATCCCGCAGGCTGGGCGCTGGCCCGAGACGACCGTGCTGGTGCCCGTCGGCTCGACGCGCACGGTGGAGTTCGTCGCCGACTACCCCGGCGACTGGGCGATGCACTGCCACATGACCCACCACGTGATGAACCAGATGGGCCACGGCGTGCCGAACATGATCGGCGTCGACGCGAGCGGGCTCGACAGCAAGGTGCGCAAGCTCCTCCCCGACTACATGACCATGGGTCAGCACGGCATGGGTGGCATGACCGAGATGGGCATGGCGGTCCCGCCCAACAGCATCCCGATGGTGGGGGGCATGGGCCCCTACGACGAGATCACCATGGGCGGCATGTTTACGATTCTGAAAGTGCGCGACGGCCTCGCGAACTACGACACCGACCCGGGCTGGTATGCGCCGCCGGAGGGGACGCTCTCACTGCCGGCAACGGAGGAATCGCTCAAGCGCAACAAGATCGCGGGCGACGCGAGCAGCGCGCCCCGCGCCCCGGCGGCGGCGGTGAAGTCGTGGGAACTGGCCAAGCCCGACAGCCACGGACGGGCACCGGAACACCAGATGCCCCCGGTGCACGGCGCGGGGCACAGCGCGCCGTAGAGCGTCCGATCGGTCAGATTGAGCGACGGGCCCCGCCGAACGCCGTCTGTTGCCGGCGGGGCTTGTGCGTGCACCGCGAGCCGTTCCGTGCGTGGGGATGCGGGGGAGGGCCTGGTCATCGAAGGGCGCGAAGAGTGTCCGAAGTTTTCTTGGCGGGCACCGAACCGGAGGTACGCCCCGCGCATAGATACCCCCGGGGGGGTATAGTGGCCCGCCGTGGGCCGTCCTTCGGGTTCGAACACAAGGAGTATCAGCATGAACACCACCGAGAAGACCACCGTGAACATCGCGATCGACGGCATGAGCTGCGGAACCTGCGTCGCCGGCGTGACCAGGGCGCTCCAGGGCGTGCCCGGGGTTGAGGTCAAGCAGGTCGCCATCGGCAGCGCATCGGTCGTTGTGGCCGGTTCAGAGGGCGCGAAGGCGGCCGTCGCGGCGATCAACGAGGCGGGGTTTGAAGCGCGGCCTGCGCCCGCGGCGGCGCCGGCCAAGAGCGGCGGGTGTTGCGGCAGCGGTCCGTCGTGCTGCGGGTAAGCCGGGCACTTCTGCTCACCACCACCGGAGGTCATCGTGAAGCAACCGAGCAAGAAACCAGCGGTTCGGGCGGCCGTCAAGGCGGCCGCCTGCCCGTGCGGGACGGCACCGTGCGGCGTTGACGATGGGCCCGGCCGCAGGGCCGTGGCCGTTGAGCCGGCGCTGAAGGCGGCCAACATCACGCGCCTGCGGCGTGCGGAGGGGCAGGTGCGCGGCATCGCGAAGATGGTGGAAGATGACCGTTACTGCACGGATGTCATCGTTCAGATCGCCGCCGCGCAGGAGTCGCTGCGGGCGGTCGCGAAGAACCTGCTCAAGAACCACCTCAAGCACTGCGCGAGGGCGGCGGTCAAGGCCGGCCCGGCCGAGTCTGAGGCGATGTGCGACGAGTTGATGGATGTGATGTCAAAGCTGGCACGCTAGAGCGAGGATCACACGATGGACCACACGCACCAGCACGAAAAGGGGCAGGCGGCCGTCCCGGCGGACGAACGCTGCGACCTGCCGATCGAGGGGATGACCTGTGCCTCGTGCGCCAGCACCATCGAGCGGCGGCTGAGCAAGCAGCCGGGCGTCACCTCGGCCAGCGTGAACTACGCGACCAAGGTGGCGACGGTGAAGTACAACGCCGCCGCCACCGGCCCCGCTGCGCTCGCCAAGGCGGTGGATGACATCGGCTACAAGGCGGTGCTGCCGCCGCACGGGCACCCGGGGCATGATCACGCGGCGATGGATGCGGCGGGCGATGACCACTCCGCGCACATGAACGTTGGTGACGCGGAGCGCCGCCAGCTGCTGACCAAGATGATCGTCGGCGCAGCGCTCGCCCTGCCGGTGCTGGTGATCGCGATGTCGCACGGGAGCATCGCCGCCTTCAACGTGCCGTGGATCAACTGGCTGCAGCTGGCGCTGACGACGCCGGTGCTCTTCTGGTGCGGGTGGCCGTTCTTCCGCTCCGCCTGGAAGGGCGCGCTGCACGGCAGCGCCAACATGGACACGCTGGTCGCGATGGGCACCGGCGCGGCGTACGTCTATTCGCTGGCGGCGACGGTCTGGCCGGGGTTCTTCGCGGGCGTCGGCGGCGGCGCAGCCGAGCACGCGGCGGGCGCGATGGATGGCATGGCGATGGTGCCGGTCTACTACGAGGCCGCGGCGGTCATCATCGTGCTGATCCTGCTGGGCAAGTACTTCGAGGCCCGGGCGACGGGCCGCACCAGCGCGGCGATCAAGCGGCTGATCGGCATGCAGGCCCGCACCGCGCGGGTGATCCGCGACGGCGCCGAGCACGATGTGCCCGTCGAGGATGTAGCGGTGGGGGATGTGGTCGCCGTCCGGCCGGGTGAGAAGATCCCCGTCGACGGGCGCATCGAGAGCGGCGCATCGGCGGTGGACGAATCGATGCTGACCGGCGAGAGCGTGCCGGTGGAGAAGCACCCCGGCGACAACGTCTTCGGCGCCACCATGAACACCACCGGCGCGCTGCGGATCACCACCGCCAAGGTCGGCGCCGACACCGCGCTGCAGCAGATCGTGAAGCTGGTGCAGGAGGCGCAGGGGAGCAAGGCCCCCATCGCGCGCCTCGCCGACCGCATCAGCGGCATCTTCGTGCCCATCGTCATCGCGGTGGCGCTGGCCACCTTCGCGGTCTGGTGGTTCGTCTCACCGACCGACACACGGCTGAGCATGGCGCTGGTCACCTCGGTCTCGGTGCTCATCATCGCCTGCCCCTGCGCCCTGGGGCTGGCGACGCCGACGGCGATCATGGTCGGCACGGGGCGCGGGGCCGAGCGCGGCATCCTCATCAAGGGTGGCGAGGCGCTGGAGACGGCGCACAAGCTCACCGCCCTCGTGCTCGACAAGACCGGCACCATCACCGAAGGCAAGCCCAACCTGACCGACACCGTGCCCGCCGCCGGCAGCGAGGTGACGGAGCAGGAACTCCTCCGCCTCGCCGCCTCGGCGGAGAAGCACAGCGAGCATCCACTCGCCGCGGCGATCGTGCGCAGCGCCACCGAGCAGGGTCTCACGCTCTCAGAGCCGACCGACTTCCGCGCGGTCGTGGGGCACGGGGTCGAGGCGACCGTGGATGGCCGCGCGCTGCTCATCGGCAAGGCGGCCCTGCTGACGCAGCGCGGCATCACCCTCACGCTCGAGCCCAAGGCGGCGGAGCTGGCAGCGCAGGGGCGCACGCCGATGTTCATCGCCATCGACGGCCGCGAGGCGGGGCTGGTCGCCGTCGCCGACCGCGTGCGGGCCGAGTCGAAGGAGGCCATCGCCGCGATGCGAGCGGCCGGCCTCCGCGTGGTGATGATGACCGGCGACAACCAGCGCACGGCCGACGCGGTGGCAGCGCAGGTGGGTGTTGACTCGGTCTTCGCCGAGGTGCTGCCCAAGGACAAGGCGGAGCACGTCAAGAGGCTCCAGTCGGAGGGGTTCACCGTCGGCATGGTGGGCGATGGCATCAACGATGCGCCGGCGCTGGCGCAGGCCGATGTCGGCTTCGCCATCGGCACCGGCACGGATGTAGCGATCGAGTCGTCGGACATCACGCTCATCCGCGGCGACCTGCGCGCTGTGCCCGAGGCGATCGCGCTGTCGCGCGACACGATGCGCACCATCCGCCAGAACCTCTTCTGGGCGTTTGTCTACAACCTCATCGGCATCCCCATCGCGGCGGGCGTGCTCTACCCGCTGACGGGCTGGCTGCTGTCACCGATCATCGCCAGCAGCGCGATGGCCTTCAGCAGCGTGAGCGTGGTGCTCAACAGCCTGCGGCTGGCGCGATCGAAGGGCGCTGGCCGCAGCGCAGCCACGGGCCCGGACCATCGGTAGCGTTCACGGGGTTGGAAGGGCGCACCGTGCAGGCCGAGCGCAGCGCACATCCCCGCGGTGTCCGCGGTGCGCTGCCGCGTGGTTCAGGCCGCGACCGTGCCCGTCACCACATCGCTCCACGGCCCGACCGCGCCGCGGGTCGACACCCACCGCAGCATGTAGACCGCCGTCTTGCCGCCCGCATCGACTGGGAAATCGGTGCGGAGGGTCGTCCGGGTGGCGAGGCTGAGGTACGAGAACATCTTCGGGTCCGTCGGCGTCGGCTGGCCCGCGTCGATCAGGCGCACCCAGACCTCCGCGCCGGTGGTGCCGCGCGGCTTCCCGCGGCGCGTGGGCGTGGAGGCGTCGACAAGCCGCAGCTGGTGCGTCAGGCGGCCGCCCGGC
>JAUXUZ010000273.1 GCA_030680655.1 Phycisphaerales bacterium | reverse complement strand
CACGTCCGCGCCGGCGGCGCGCAACTGCCCCGCCAGTCCGCGGCTGTCGGCCAGGGGCACAATGGGGTCGGCGGTTCCACTCAGCAGCAGCACCCGCGTGCCTTGAAGGGTCGCGCCCTTGCCGGGCGCGACCGTGCTCATGGCGCGGATCAGAACCGCGTCGGCAACCGGCAGCCCGCCGGTGAGCAGCGCTGCGCCGGCGACGTTGGCGCCGTTGCTGAACCCAACCGCGGTCCCCAGCGACGGGTCGAGCCCGTACCTGCGTGCCGCGGCATCGACCCACAGCCTGAGCTTGCCCGCAGCGCGGGCGACATCGGCCAGGTCGAACACCCCCTCGGCGTGCCGCTTGAAGAACCGCAACTGGCCGTTCTCGTTCACATCGCCGCGCGGCGAGAGCATGGCCGCGCCGGGGAGGACCTTCTCCCCCAGCGGCAGCAGGTCCTGCTCGTCACCGCCGGTGCCGTGCAGCAGCAGCAGCCAGCGCCCGTCGGCCCGCCCGCCCCGCGCAGGGAGGAACACGTGGCGGTACGCGTCCGCCGCATCCGGCTCCCGCTGTCGGGCCACTGGCACGAGTGAGATCGTCGGCAGCGCGTCCATGATCGCCGCGCGTTCCGGCTCGTACATCTGTGGCAGCCTCAGCGTTGCGCCCAGCGCCTCGGGCGCTTCATCGATGGCAAAGCCCGGCCCGTCGGTGGCGATCTCAAAGAGCACACCGCCGCGCTCGCGGAAGTAGACCGACCGGAAGTAGTCGCGCTCGCGCACGGGCGTGACGGCGTACCCGCCCTCGGCGAGCGTTCGCTGCCAGCGCGCCTGCTGGTCATCACCGGCTGCGCGAACGGCGATGTGGTGCACGATCCCCGCGCCGGGGCGACCGCGCGCAAGCTCCGGCGTGTGCAGCAGATCGATCACCGTGCCGACCTCCGCCGGCGATCCAGCGGCCGTGGAGCCCGTAGCGGTGAACCGTGTGCGTGCGCCCTCGGTGGCGCCCCGCGTCATGCCGAAGTGACGCGTGAGCAAGTCGGCGGTGTGCTCCACCGCCCGCAGCGAGATCGTGGCGCTGTGGAAGCCGCGGATCGCCATCGCCGCATCCACGCCGCCGCCCGTCCATGCGGGCAGCACCGCGGCACCTTGCGACTCAACAAGCTCCAGCGCCGTCCCGTCTGGGTCCTCAAGCGCCAGCACGCCCTGACCGAAGCGCGTCGAGCTCGTGGTGTTCGTCACGCCGAGCTCGCGCAGCCGCGCTGCCCACCTGTCGAGCGAGCCGACCGGCACGCCAAACGCCGTCGCGGTCACCTCGCCCGAACCGGGCACACCGCGCGGGGCGCCGGGCCAGGGGAAGAACGTGATGATCGTGCCGGGCGAGCCTTGCCCGTCGCCGAAGTAAAAGTGGTAGGAGCCCGGGTCGTCGAAGTTCACGGTCTGCTTCACCAGGCGCAGACCCAGCACACCCCGGTAGAAGTCGAGGTTGGCCTGCGGGTCGCCGGCGATCGCCGTGATGTGGTGGATGCCGCTGATCTGCCCGGCCGCACCGTCGCTGGCCCTGTCATGAGCGGTGGGGGATTGGATCGAGCGCTGGGTCATGGGGTACTCCGGCCAGATAGTTGTTTCAACAAGTATCATACGCACGGCCGATCTGATTGTTCGGCCACCCAGTTCCAGCCGTACGGCGCCAGGCGCCCTCCTCTCAATGCCGCAACAGCGATGGAAGCGCGGAAGGGCCGCGCCCGCTCTCGCGCCCGCTCCCCTTCTACCATCCGCCGCTCGGAGAGGTGGCTGAGCGGTTGAAAGCAGCAGACTTGAAATCTGCCGTACCTTTCGGGGTACCGGGAGTTCGAATCTCCCCCTCTCCGCTTACTGGGTGGATGCTCCTCGCGCGCGTCTCCCGGTTTTCCGTTTAGGCGCGTTTTCCCGCGGGTTCGCGAGGTATTTGGGCCTCGAAGTGCCCCGTTTTCGCCCAGCGACGATCAATTTGCGGGATCATCGCCGAGAGTCTCTGGGGCACGTTTTCCGTGGTTCGCTTTTCCACGATGCAAAGGCATGCCGAGAGATTGAACCACCCCTTCACCGCATGAGTGGTGGATGCTCCTAGCGGAAGCTTACCAATTCCGCCTTGGTACGCACATGGATTGGCTTAGGCTCCTCAACCGGCTAGCCTCCTCTCAGCTGGCGGAGCGAGCACCAGTACCGCCTTGGCATCGCTTGCGGCCGGCAAGGCGCTCCAATTCGCCGAGATCGGAAAGCTCATGCAGCGCGAGGATCTCGTCCGCCTATGTGTGATGGCCGCCCAACGCCCATTATCCAGGCGTATCGGTCAGGCAGCCGCCCGAACCGAACGGCTCGCCTCCTTGAGGAAGCCCATGATGCGAGCGGCGGTGAAGTTGTGCGAGTTCAGGCCCCACCGCGCCCACATCGCGAAGATCTCCATCTCGTGCGGATTCGCCTGACGGCCACCACCGCCGCCGCTCGCGCAGGTGGGCGTCTGCAACTGCATGTGCACGTCGGCATCATCGAACGACACCTGAACGCACACCAGCGCGCCAGCTGCCTGCGGCCGCTCGATGCGTTGTGTAAACCACGCGTCGTCGACCTCTGCAAACGCCCGCTGCTCACCATTGATTTTCACGATGATCATTGAACACCTCACGTCCCGCGTCCGGCGCGGGCGGCCGTCGGGGGATTCGCGGCCCCGTCCGCCATTCATGATGTACACGCATCGGAACGCCTTGGACTAACCGATCGGGACAAACCGTGCGTCGCCGATCTCGCTGGACGAGAAACACTCACAGGGCGAGGTAACCACGCTCAAGTACGGGTGGGGACCCATCGTCATGCTCCCGGCATCGAACGTGATGAAGCACGGCAGCGCCACCTTGCCGGTTTTGCCGGTGAGCAGGTCGATTGCGTAGAGGACCGCTGCCGAGGCTACAACCCCATTGACGCTGACGACCTGCGGGCGGATGCCAGCCATGCCATAGGCCGCGGCCTCCTTCGCGAGCATGTCGTTGTTAATGAACCCCGCACACTGCATGCAGGGGCCACCGGGCAGTGAGGCGAACACGCGGCCCGCGACCCGGTAGCCGCCGTCGTTGGCGCGGCTGACGTCCATCCCCACATCGATGAGCGCGATTGCGTACTTGCGGGCGAACTGCTCAATGTCCCGCCGGGCTCCGACCGTGTCAACCGCCGCGAAGAGCACATCGCAGTCCTTGAGGGCCGCGGCACAGGAGATCCACTCGCCCTTGAACGCCTGAATTTCCGGGTGCGGCCGAAGACCCCGGATGAGACGCTCCATCACTTCCACCTTCGGCGCAGATGCTTCGGCGTCGGCGATCGTTGCCCCGAGCATGCGGTGAAGGTGCTTGCGCTCCGTGGTCTTGGGGTCACAGAGAACGTACCGATCGAAGCCGTAGTGCGCGAGCTGGGTGACGATGTGGGACCCGCCACCACTCAGCCCGATCACACCGACCTTGCAGGCCTTCATGGCCCGGTCGAGCTGGGGGTTGAGAAAACTCTGACGGCTGTGATCATCCATAGATGGCCCCTTCGCTGAAAATGCCCATTGGGCGACCGACTGAAATCACCAGGCTGTCCATCACCGGCTCGGCGGCTCCGACCGGCCAGACTCGTGCAACCGCCGCGTCGCGGCTCAGCAGGAGCGCGCCGTGAGGTCGATCCGGCCGCGTGTTCTGAAACGCTCGAACGACACCGGGGTAGTTCCGCACATCGACGCGGCTGAACTTCGGCATTCCGACGTTCTCGTGCATGTGGGTGTGTAAGACGCACGCATCCTCTCGAAGGATGAAGGCCATCGCCTCGCGGATCGCGTCGCCGGAGATACAGGCGCCGACACCCTCCTTGGGCATGTAGTGGGCGTCCGCGACGGGCGCGTAGGCAAAGGGCAACAGCAGCGATGGGCCACCGTCGACCACCGCCTCGCGGGCGTAGACGAAGCCCACGCGCTCAAACGCGAATGCATGTGGGCGGGTGAGGTCGCGGCGCACGTTGTCGAGAAACTGAGATGCCGCCCGAACTTTGAACTTCATGCGAGAGCTCCGAGGAAGTGGTGAGCGATGTCGTAAAGGGTCGGTGTGGGGTTGGAGAGCTTGAGGGAGAAGGCCTGCCAGCTCCGCTCCGCGATGGCCGTGGAGGTGTTCCAGTTCACCGGCTTGCCACCGGTCACACGCTCGGAAAGGAAGAGCCGGCACGGGTACCCGTCCCGCTCATGAGGGCAGATCAAGCAGGCCACGATCTTCGGGGTGCACCTGTCGGGCAGCCGGACGCTCGCCAGGAGGACGAAGGGCTTGCCACCCTCCTCCACGAGCTGAGCGTCCGGCCACACCGACTTGATGATCACGAGCTGGTCTTTGGGCAAAGACATGGTCTGGCCTCACGAGCTGCTGCAGGAACCGGGGCTGCTCAGGAACTCCTCGTGACCCTTGATCTTCACGCTGCCGGTATTGGGCAGCGGCACCGGGCGCTTGTCCTCGACCTGCGCGAGCTCGTCGCAGTCGTTGATGCCGGCGAGGCGCTTGAGCTCCTCCACAGTGTGGAGACCGGGCTCGATCTCGTACGGGGCGTTGTTGATGCGGATCTTGACCTTCGTCTCGGGCGGCTTG
>JAUXUZ010000271.1 GCA_030680655.1 Phycisphaerales bacterium | reverse complement strand
GGGGGGGGTCGTCATGCGGAGAGGGTAGAACGTGGAGGGGCGGAGATAAACGAGCAGCGCGGGAACGAAAAAGCCCCGGTTGTTGGACCGGGGCCTGGTGAGGTCTCTGGGTGATCGCCGGTGCGATCAGTTGTTGCCGGGGACGAGCTTGCGCGGGTCGCGCGGGGGGAGTGCGGTGGGTCCACCGGGCGTGGGGGAGCTGCCGCCGCCGCCGACGGGCGTGAGGCCACCGCCGCCGCTGCTGTCGGGCACAGGCTCGGACGGGCGCGGCGTGGGCGCGGCGACGGGCGCTTTGCCGGTGCCGAGCGAGAAGCCGAACATGCCGACGCCGTCCCAGTCGGCCGCCTTGGCGCGGAGAGAGCTGAGCGTTGAGGCGTTGGAGAAGACCCAGCTCCCCGCGCCTTCGCTGCCGGTCTTGCGTGCGGACCAGCCCAGGAGTTCAGCGCCGTCGGGCGTCTGCACGGCGATCAGCAGGGCCATGGGCGGGGCATCGCTGTTGATGTCGGCGCTGCCGCCCTCGTCGCTCTGTTGCTTGCCGGCATCGTTCTGGGCGCTGATGAGTGCGCGGTCGAGCTCGAGCTGATACTCGGCCTTGAAGCGTGCGATCTCGTTCACGTCGAGCCCGCGCTTGATCTGCACATCCTCGAAGGCCTTCATCTGGCCCGGCTGCATCGCCTTCATCTGGGCGATGCCCTGCGCACGCTCGATCTCACCGACGGCCGAGCGGACGCCGGCGTAGACGATGCGCACCTTCTCGATGCGGGGTGTGAGGGCGTCCCACGTGCCGTCGTTCTCCATCGACTCAACGACAACCTTGGCGCGGTTGGTGACCATGTCCTTGACCGCATCGGCGTTGCCACGGGCGAAGGCGTCGGCCAGGCGCACGGCGGCGCGGGCGAACGAGTCGTCGGTGATGCCCAGGTTGTCCACCGCCTCGACCCGCGGGTCGGACTTGAGCGTCTGCATGATCGAATCGAACGACACCTCCGGGGGTGGCGGTGCCTCGACGGGCGGCGGGGGCGGGGGCGGCGGCTTCTTCTTCTCGCAGCCGGGCGCGAGAACCATGCCGCAGACCAGCGCCGCGGCCAGCGCAACGGGCAGCCGCTTTGAGAGGCTGTTGGGGTTAAGTAGACGGTTCATCATGGTTGTTGACCTTGGCGCTCTTCTCGATCCGACGCATGAGCCCGGCGAGCGTCTTGCCCGGGGCGGGCTCGTGGAACTCGGCCGCGGGCGCCGGGTAGGTTTCGACCAGCCACTTGCACCCTTCCGACCACCGGACGGGCGCCTGCAACTGCTCCACCAGCCGCTGGCGGATGCCGTCTTGAATGGTAGCAAACCCCTCGGCCGACTTTGCACCCCCGCTAGCTGCGTGCGGGCGGGCCGTGACGTTGCTGACTACGACGATTGGACCGTCCTTCCCCTTCGCCGGTTCGTGCATGGTTGTCCCGGCCAGGGCGGTTTTGAGCCGGTCAGCGGCGGGTGCCATGATCGGGCTGTGGAACGCCCCGGCGACGGCGAGGACGGTGGCGCGGAGGCCCATGCCCGTCGCGACGCCGACCGAACGCTCGCAGGCACCCTTGCTGCCGCTGATCACCACCTGGCCCGGCGCGTTGAAGTTGGCCGGTACGAGGACCTCTCCCCCCCTCGCCTCCTCGCAGACCGCCGCGGCCTGCTCCTCGGTGGCGCCGATGAGCGCCACCATGCCGCTGGCGACGGCCTCGGCGGCATCCTGCATCGCCCGGCCACGCAGGGCGACGAGTTCCAGGCCGTCGGCGAAGGAGAAGACGCCGGCGATGTGCAGCGCGGTGTACTCACCCAGCGAGAGCCCGGCGGTAGCGATCACGCCCGCTTCGCCCGCGCTGCCTGCGCCCCACTTGGCGCACATACCACGCCAGGCGGCGATGGAGCAGGTGTAGATCGCCGGCTGGCTGACGTCGGTGCGGTTGAGCGTTTCGGCCGGCCCGCCCCCCCCGAAACAAAGCTCGCTGAGCTTCGCGCCACCGGGCAGGCGGCCCGCCAGGGCACGGTCGGCCTCATCGAACACAGCGCGGGCCTCGGGCGAGGCGTCGCACCATGCCTTGCCC
>JAUXUZ010000256.1 GCA_030680655.1 Phycisphaerales bacterium | reverse complement strand
ATCCGCCCGACGTCTGTCGGAAACACCGTTCCGAGACCGAGCAGCCGCTCAGCCCGTGCGCGGTGTTGATTGCACAGTCCCGTCCGTTACGATCAAGAGAGTCGGCAACGCCCAGGAAAGACCAACCATGAGTTCGAGCGTCTCACAGCAGTTCCGCGGGGCTTTCACCGCCATCACCACCCCCTTCACCGACGACGGTTCGGCGATCGACTTCGGAGCGCTCAACGAGCAGATCAAGTTCCAGGCCGCCGGCAAGGTGACCGGCGTCGTCCTCGCCGGCACCACCGGTGAGAGCCCCACGCTCGAGGCCGCCGAGTGGCGCGAGCTGGTCACCCGCGGCACCAAAATGGCCCACGATGCCGGCATCCTCGCCGTCGCTGGCACCGGCAGCAACAGCACCCACCACGCCGTCGAGCTCCAGAAGTTCGCCGCAAAGGCCGGCGCCGACGCCGCGCTGAGCGTCAACCCCTACTACAACAAGCCGGTCCAGGAGGGGCTCTACGCCCACTTCATGGAGCAGGCCGATGCGGCAGCGCTGCCGATCATCCTCTACAACGTCCCCGGTCGCAGCGGCGTGGCCCTCGCCCCCGATACCGTCGGCCGCCTGGCGAAGCACCCCAACATCAAGGCGATCAAAGAGGCCACCGGCTCGACCGACTCCGCCGGTGAGATCCTCATCAAAGCGCCAAACCTGGCCCTGCTCTCTGGTGACGACTCGATGACCCTGCCGTTCGCCTCACTCGGCGGCGTCGGCGTCGTCAGCGTGGTCAGCAACCTGATCCCCGCGCGGGTCGTGGCGCTCTGCGACGCCTTCCTGGGCAACCGCTGGGCCGAGGCCCTCAAGGTCCACCGCGAGCTCGTCCCCGTCTGCAAGGCGATGTTCGTCGAGACCAACCCCATCCCGGTCAAGGCCGCGATGAAGCTGCTCGGGCGTGACAACGGCGTTCTGCGGCTGCCGATGACCGCCGCCTCCCCCGCGACAATCAAGACGCTTGAGGGGGTCCTTTCCACCCTCCGTCAACCGGTCGCCGTTTGATCGCGAATCCGGTACGCTGGTGCGGTGGAGCAGGTCGAGGCCATCTTGCACACCCGGCGCGGGCTGTACGCCTTCGCCGCCGTCGCCGCGGGCATCCTCCTCGCCGATGCGTTGCCCGCTGTCGCCGCCCCGATCTGGTTCGCGGGCGCGTGCGCGGCCGTTCTTGCAGCGGCTCTTGTGCCGCCAGCTTGGCGCTCGTCACGCCCGCTTCTGGCCGCCGCGGCGCTCCTGCTGGGCGCTGGTTCGATGGCGGCACGCGTGCTCTCGCTGCCAAACGACAGGCTCGTGCTGGCCGATGAGGCGCTCGTTCTGGTGATCCGAGGCACGGTGCTGCTGCCGCCGCAGCCTGACGAAACGATGGAAGAGTGGGAACGGCCGCTTCACTGGCAGGGCCCGGCGATCCGCTTCACCGTCGCGCTCGACAGCGTGCAGCGCGGCCCAACCTGGCACGACGCGAGCGGCGAGGTCGCCGTGTTTGTGCAGGATGCGAATACGCAGGCAGCATCCGGTGACCGGGTCGAGGTGACCGGCAGGTTCCGCCCGGTGAGCGGGCCGGTCAACCCGGGCCAGCGCGATGCCCGCCGATGGGCGTCACAAGCGGGCCGCGTCGGAACCCTCAGCGTCGGAAGCGACGATGCAGTCGTGGTCTTGGCCGCTCCACCCGCGCCGGCCGCCAGGGTCCAGGCGGCACTCTCATCCGGGCTGGCCGGGCTCCACCAGCGTGCAAGCGATGCGCTCAGCGCAGCACTGGGCCAGGCAACCGATGACAGCGGTGTGCGCAGCCGGGCCCTGCTGAAGGCCATGATCATCGGCGATGAGGGTCCGTCTCTGCGTCCAGTGTCCGACGACATGTCGCGCCTGGGGATCGTGCACATCCTCTCGATAAGCGGTTTCCATCTGGTGCTGGTCGCGTGGGTGATGGTCAACCTGATCCGCCTGACGGGCGACCGCGGCGTGTGGGAGTACGCGCTCGCTGCCGCGGCCATCGGGCTTTATCTGCTGGTCGTGCCGGCGCAGGCGCCCGTCGTGCGGTCGGGGGTGATGGTGCTCGTGCTGCTGCTGACCGAAGCGACCGGTCGTCGTTACGACCGGCTCAACGTGCTCGCCTGGACCGCGTGCGTGCTCGCGCTGTGGCGGCCGCTCGACATCTACTCGCCGGGGTTCCAGCTGTCGTTCGGCGTCACCGCAGCGCTGATCTGGCGCGCCGGCGCGTGGAGCCAGGGGCTGGCCTCGTCGGGCCTGCTCTCGATGCCGGGCGTGAGGGGCCGCACGCGGCGCGAACCCGTCGGGCCCGCACAATGGGCCACGAGCCACGCAGTCGGCCTCGTCACCGCGACCGCGATCGCATGGACGGTGTCGTCCGCGGTCGTCGCGTACCACGTCGGTGTCCTCTCGCTCGTTGGCGTCTTCGCCGGCATCGTGCTCACCGTCCCGTCAATCCTCGCGATCGCCGCCGGCTTTGTCGCGATGATCGTTGCCGCGGCATCGCCGGCGGTGGCCGGGCCGATCGGCGAGGTGGCGCTGTTCTTCGCCGACATCACCGCGCAGGGCTCGCACCTGGCGGCCAAGCTCCCCGCTTCCGCGCTCACGCTGCCACAGATGCCGCTGGCGTGGACGCTCGCGACGACCGCTGTCGCCATCGCGGCGATCTCCCCCGGCGGGTGGCGCCGGGCCGGCACCCGCCTCGCCGCGCTCGCGTGCGTGCTCTGGCTCGCCGGGTTGCTCGTTTACTCCGGCCTTCCCGTCCGCCACGGCACGATCGACCGCTACGCGCTCCCCAACTCGTCGGCGACGCTGGTCCGGGCCGCGGACCAATCGGTCCTGATCGACCCCGGCTCGGCCGCGAGGCGGTCTGGGGCGTTCACGCTGAGGCGTGCGTTGACGGCCAGCGGCGCGTGGCGCATCCGAACGGTCATGGTCACCGGTCTTCAGACCGAACGGTTCAACCACCTCCCCGAGCTCGCACGCTCGCTGGGTGTTCAGACCGTCCTGCTCCCGCCTCAGTTTGAACTGGTTGCAGCCGCGCGCCCCGGCGGCGATCAGGCGCGGCTCCTGGCCCGGCTGCGTGATCTGGGCGTGGATGTCCGCAGCTTTGAGCCGGCCGATTCGCTGTTGATCGGCGGCCTGTCGATCGGGATCGATGGTCCCGGCGAAGTGCGCCTCAGCCGTCCCGGCACGCCCCCCGAGCGTCTGTCGCTCGTCGCGCTTGAGACCGCCGAGCACCGGGTGCTGCCCGACTGACACCGTTCTCCACTACCATCGCACCAGCGACATGCGGCTCTCGCTCCGTTCCATCTTGACCGTCCTCACCCTCGGGCTCGTCACCACCGCCGCGAGCGTGCCGCTCATCGCCTACTGGCCGCGCACCAACTACCCCACCATCCAGATGCTCGACCGGGACCGCAGGCCTGTCGACGGCGAGGGGCGCGGGTTCGTTTCCCTCAAGTACCAATCGGGCTTTGGCTACCGGCTCGCCTCAGGCACGGCGAGCCAGCAGTTTGTCAACGGCGCGTACAACTACTTGTCAACAACAGAGGAGATGCCCTGGCCTGAGCAGATGGGCCGGCGCGCAGCGCCGTGGATCGCCGGCACCGAGCAGTGGCCCCCTGACCGGACCAGCCGCACCGTCACCGTGCTGAGTGTGGGTTGGCCGCTGCCGATGGTCGAAGGCGAACGCTCGCAGACAATCACGCGCCCGCTCCCAGGACCTCCGCCGCGTGGGCTGCTCGATGATCGCGAACCGTCCTATACCGAGTCCGGCGACCACTGGCACGCAACGCGCACGCTGTGGTCCGGCTACGGCGGCTGGGCCTATATCAACGCGCCGCAGTGGCTCAAGAGCTCACGCATGGGCGAGATAATCTTCAACAAGAGCATGCTGCCGGCCGTCCCCACCGGTCCGCTCTGGCTCGGCGCGATCGTAAACGTGGCGTTCTTCTCTGCCTGCTGGTGGGGGGTGATCGAACTGGTCGGCCGCGCTCAACGCGCAATCAAGCGGGCCCGCACCCGCGGACGCTGCGAGCAGTGCCGCTACCCACGTGCCGGGCTCGCCGAGGGTGCCCCCTGCCCCGAATGCGGAAAGTGCCCCGGGCGGGATTCGAACCCACGACCTGCGGTTTAGGAAACCGCCGCTCTATCCAGCTGAGCTACCGGGACGCTGAAAGAACGGTAGGGAACTGGCTCGGGTGCCACCACCTTTGGCCGTGCAAGGGCCGCGCTCGACGGTGTAGGTGGTTCGAGCCCGATGGCCCCTCAACCCGATGTGCCGTGTCAAAGCGACACCGCCGCGGCACGTGTGGGTTTGCCGCGGCGGTGTGATGGCTGGCCCCGCTGAGCGCGGGCCATTGTGTGTGTATGGGGGGGAGGGGCGGGGTCAGTGCTTGCTCTGGAGGTCCTGGTAGACCATGACGATGTTCGAGTCGGGGTCGAAGAAGGTGGCGAGCTTGACCATACCGGGGATCTCCATCGTGTCGCCATCGAACTTGACGCCCTTGGCCTCGAGCATCTTGCGGGTCTTGTCGGCGTCCTTGACGCCGAAGGTGAGCTTGCAGTTGCCGCGCCCGGTGATCGTCTCAACCTGCCCGAGCCCGAGGTTGACGCCGGGGATGTGGGTGGCCATCTCGGCCCAGGCCATCTGGTCGACCTTGTAGAGGGTCTTGAATCCGAACATGTTGCCGTACCACTTGATGGCGCGGTCGAGGTCGGTCACCTGGATCGAGCACGTGAGTCCGCCGTCATAGCCGAGGTCCATAGAGAATCTCCTTGCATCCGGTTGTCGGATGCAGTACTATAAATATACTACCTTGCCTTTGTGTGTCAAGCCACTCCCGCCAGGAATCTCCGTGAACGCTCCGCTGCCTCCCTCCGGCCCCTCGTTCGATCCGATGGTGACGCTGTGCCACCACCGGTGGGCGGTGCCGGTCCTTGCGTTGTGCTCGGGGGAGCCGGGGCGGGGGGCGAAGTTCGTGACGTTCGCGGTGAAGCTCGGACTGAGCCGGCCGACGCTGGTGCGCACGCTCGAAGCGCTGATCGCACAGGGGCTGTTGGCGCGTGCCGCGGGCGTGCAGCACCCGCTGCGCCCTGAGTACGTGCTCACGGCGGCGGGGGTGCCGGTCGCGGCGGCGTGCCGCGCCGTGCTGCGCGAGCTGCGGCGGGTCGGGGCTGAAGACGTCGGGTTGAACAAGTGGACGATCCCGGTGGTTGCGGCCATCGCTTCTCAGATGCGCAGGACTGCCCGGTTCGGTCAGCTTCAGGCGGCTTTGCCGGGCCCGACCGCGCGAGCGCTCGCCGAGACGCTGCGCGATGGGCAGGGGGCTGGGTTGTTTGAGCGCCGGGTGCTCGGCACGTACCCGCCGGTTGCGGAGTATCGGATCGACCGGAAAGCCGCGCGGCTGGCGGCGGCGGTGAATCGCTTGGCGGCGGAACTCGGGCTGACGCCGAAGAGGCGGCAAGACCCCGGGGGGGAGGGGTTTCGGCTGAGGAAGACGGGGTAGGGGACAAATTGAAAGAGAAGTCGAAATTGAAGCGAGGCAGGGCGGGCGGCTGCTGTGCCTCGCTTCAATTTCAATTTCATTTTCACTTTTCCTCCGGCTTCCCCTACCATCGGCCCCCCTTTTTCCCGCGGAGTCTCGCCCATGGAAGCCGGTATTGTCGGTCTGCCCAACGTCGGCAAAAGCACGCTCTTCAACGCCCTCACCAACGCGGGGGTGCTCGCCGCCAACTACCTGTTCGCGACGATCGAGCCCAACGTCGGTATCGTCCCGATCCCCGACGAGCGGCTGGAGATCATCCAGTCGTTCATCAAGACACAGAAAGTGATCCCCGCGGCGCTGAAGCTCGTGGACATCGCGGGCATCGTGCGCGGCGCGAGCACCGGCGAGGGCCTTGGGAACAAGTTCCTCTCGCACATCCGCGAGGTCGACGCGATCCTGCACGTGGTTCGGTGCTTCGAGAACGCCGCGGGCGGCGAAGAGATCACCCACGTTGACGGCAAGGTCGATCCGCTCCGCGACATCGAGACGATCGAGACCGAGCTGATCATCGCCGACTTGCAGACGATCGAGTCGTCGCTCACCAAGGCCGAGCGGGCCGCCAAGAGCGGTGAGAAAGAGGCGATCGCGCGGGCGAGCGTGCTCAAGAAGCTTGCGCCGGTGCTCAACGAAGCCAAGCCCGCCCGTGGCGTGATCGCCGGCCTGACCGACCCCGAAGAGATCAAGATCGTCAAGGGCCTGGGCATGCTCAGCGCAAAGAGCGTGCTCTACGTCGCCAACGTCGACGAGAACGACGTCAACGGCGAGGGAGAGTTGGCGCAGATCGTCCGCAGGCGCGCCAAGGAAGAGGGGATGCAGGTTGTGCCGGTGTGCGCCAAGATCGAGGCCGAGCTCTCGATGCTCGCTCCCGATGAGAAGAAGGAGATGCTCGCCGCGTACGGCATGAAGGAGCCCGCGCTGGCGGCCCTCGCCCGCGCCGCGTACACGCTGCTGGGCCTGCAGTCGTACTTCACCGCCGGCGAGAAGGAAGTGCGGGCGTGGACCGTGCACGTGGGGGCGACCGGTCCGCAGGCGGCCGGTGTGATCCACACCGACTTCGAGAAGGGGTACATCCGCGCCGACGTTTACTCGGTGGCCGACCTGCAGCAGTACAAGACCGAGAAGGCGATCCGCGAGGCGGGCAAGATGCGGTCCGAAGGCAAGAACTACGTCATGCACGACTCGGACGTGTGCCACTTCCACTTCAACAACTGAAGCGCGGCAAAGAACCAGGAAGCAGAACAGGGCTCGAAGCCCTCAAAGCGAAGGCGATCAAGCCTCTCTCTGAGTCCTTCGAGCCCTTCTCCTTCTGGTTGGTTGCTTGCGCTCCGTTCTCAGCGGCGCTTGCGGCGCATCATCGATACGCTGCCGAGTCCAAGAAGGGCCGCGGCGCCCGGCGCGGGCACAGCCATCCGGAACACCAGCGTCTCGCCGTATCCCGAGCCGCCCACCAGCGCATTGGGCTGGCCGGGGTTCTGAACCCACATCCACGGGATGTTGCCTGCGATGCCGGCGATCGTGCCCCACGGGGCGATGCCGTTATTGCCGCCAACGTGCGGAACCTGCCAGAGGTTCCCGGCGTCGGCGGTGGCGAGGTGGCCCTCAAGCTCGGCGTTGGTCGGAGCGGCCGAGCCGTCGCCACGGGCGACGAACGTGGGATAGACCTCCCAGCGCGAGTCACCGGAGTTGTACGTGTCCGAAACGCCGGCGATCTGCGCGAGCAGGCCCTGGGCTACATGGTCATCTGACCACGCGACGATGTAGATGAACGCGCCGCCGGTGAACGACCACGACTCGGCCCGCGACCAGTTGTACGTTCCCGGCGAACCGCTCGCGCCCATCTCGTTGCGACCGACGAAGCTGACAGAAGATGTGCTGCCGGTGTACAGCGCGTAGTGGTTGTCGGCCGTGACGGTCGCGTTGATCAAGTCGGCGTTCGCGCTCGCGGCCATGGCCAGGAGGGCGGTGGTGGTCAGTATGTTGCGCATGTGTGCTCCAGTGAGACGCCCGATTGCGTACTCACCCACACACTCGAATCCGTCCACCCCCCGCTTCAAGTGCTCGGCCAGTCCGCAGACAGCGTCGGGCCGTCGCGTCCGGCGCAGAGCGCCCAGCCCGTTCGCAGCCACCCGTTATCAGTCCTGATTCGCGAGCCCCGCGACCACGCCGTGAAGCCCCTCAACAACACGGGCCATGCGGTCAAAGTCCATCTTGTCGGGCAGGTCTTGGCGCGTGTGGTAATACGGGTACCGGAACGGTGCCGTGTCGGTCACCATCAGCGCCGGATAGCCGACCCGCCAGAACCCCCAATGGTCGCTCGCACCCACGCCGGGCACCACCGACGGCAGAGCCGCCCCCATCGACGGGAACTGCGCGTGCCTGCGGAACAGGCCCGTGCAGCGACGCACCAGGGCCGCGGACTTGCCGATCCCGATGAACGCGATGAAGTCGCCGCGATCGCCGTACAACCGCTTCACCAGCGGCAGCGGGTAGCGCTGCGTCCCCGGCTCGTCTCGGTAGCAGCCGATCGTCTCGGGCGTCAGCATCGCGATGATCCGTTCATTTTTCTCGCGGCACCTCTCCCCCATCACCGCGCTCCCCATGTGCTCCGTCCAGAAGTGCGGCGGCTCCTCGTTGGCGAAGAACGCAAACCGCACAGTGCGCGAAGGCTTCTCTCCGGCGGCGAAACGCCGCATCAGCGCCAGCGTCGCCGCTACGCCGCTCCCGTTGTCGTTGGCCGCAGGGCAGTGGCGCAGCGAGTCGTAGTGCGCGCCGACGATGATGATCTCATCGGGCCTGTCGCGCCCGGTGACCTCTCCCCACACGTTCACGCACATGTACCCCTGGCAGTCAAACGGCTGCAGGTGCACCTTCAGGTTGCACCGGCCGACCTGCTCGCCAAGCCAGAATTGCGCCTCCTCGTACTTATCACGCACGAAGGTGTTCCGCTCACCGATCGTCAGAGCGAGGAACTCGACGTCGCGACGCAGCTCAGCTGACAGAGCCCGCTGCGCATTGGTGAGGGGTGGGAGCGGCCCGCTGTGCGACCTGCCGGGCATCTTGAGTCCGACGACGAGTTGCCACGGGTTTCGCAGCAGGCCCTTCAGCGTCGTCCAAACCGTCGTGACGGTCGGGAGCCGTGCGGCTCTGGCGGTTTCCCCTCGGATCATGCCCCCCTTTATACACCAACGCCCCCTGTAATCGTTCAATTGGGCCCGGCCGGGGTTCCGGCCGATATGGAGGCCATGCCCCCCGCCGTTGAGCCCTATCCCCTGATCCTCAAGCCCATCTTCTTTGAAAAGGTCTGGGGCGGTCGTGCGCTCGAGCGCCTCGGCAAGAAGATCCCCGCCGCTCCGACAAAGATCGGCGAAAGCTGGGAAGTCGCAGACATGGGCTCCACCAGCGTATCTGGTGCCGGCGGCGGCGCGGCCCGTTCCACGGTCGAGAACGGCCCGCTCGCCGGCCAGACGCTCGCCGACGCCGCGGCCATGTGGGGCAGCCGGATGATGGGTCGGTACCCACTCTCGGTCAGCGGCGGCTTCCCGTTGCTGGTCAAATTCCTTGACGCGAGCGAGAACCTCAGCGTGCAGGTGCACCCGTCGCCCGCGTACGCCCAGGCGAACGCGGGAGCGAACCTCAA
The DNA here is from genome assembly GCA_030680655.1 of Phycisphaerales bacterium. Classification (GTDB taxonomy): domain Bacteria; phylum Planctomycetota; class Phycisphaerae; order Phycisphaerales; family UBA1924; genus JAJTGZ01. Next base: position 5,275 of record JAUXUZ010000256.1, on the reverse strand, counting down.
GACCGAGTGCTGGTACATCCTCTCCGCTGAGCCGGGCGCGGTGATCTACAAGGGCCTCAAGCCGGGAGTCACCGCGGCCTCGTTCGCCGCCCACATCAAAGACGGCACAGTCGCCAATGACCTGATCGCCGTTCCTGCCGTCGTGGGCGAGTGTCACAACCTCCCCAGTGGCACCGTGCACGCGCTCGGCGCGGGGGTGGTCGTCGCGGAGGTGCAGACCCCAAGCGACACAACCTACCGCGTCTTTGACTGGGGGCGAACGGGCCGCGAACTGCACATCCCCCAGGCGCTCGCGTGCATCGACTTTGCCAGCCCCGGCGCACCTGAGGCGACCCGTCTCGCAGACGACCAGCAGTCCGCCCGGCTGGTGACGACCGAGTTCTTCACACTGGACGAGTACGCGGTCAACCCGGGTGACGCGCTGCCGATCGGCGATGAATCTGGCCCCGCGGTCGTGGTCATGCTGTGCGGTTCGAGCTCGATCGGCGACCTGCTCACCAGCGGCACACGCACGGAGATCCACGCCGGGCAGGCGTGCGTTGTCCCCGCCTTCAGCGCCGCGTGGGATTCCCTGGTCGCCGGCCCGGGCGAGCACGCCGCCCGCGTGCTGATCGCCCGGCTCGTCGCAACAGGATGAGCGTTCACCGCAGCACACTTCTTGCCAGTTAATGAGAACGCCCCGGTCAAGGCGACCGGGGCGGAGTGGAGTTGAAGACGCGTTCGTGGCTCAACGACGACGGCGGAAGGCCGCCATCGTGCCCAGGCCCAGCAGCGCAGCGGCTCCGGGCGTCGGGATCGGCGCCAGGATGTCCATCGTGGCGATGCTGCCGTCGATGACGTTGCCCGTGCTCACGTTGATCTGCGTGGCGGGAACCTGCACAACGAGCAGGGACGAGGTCTGGCCCGGTCCGATCGGGCCGACACCACCCGGAACCGGGATGTTGCCGAACGACCAGCCGATGACCATGCCGGTGTTGTCCCGGTCCTGCTGGTAAGGGGTGATCGCGCCGCCGGCAAAGGGGTTGTACGAGACGTCCGTCGGCATTCCGCCAAATCCGAGCGCTGTGAAACGCCCGAGTGAGTTGATACTGGTGGCGTTGCTGGACACCTCGTAGACGAACGTCAGGCCGGTCAGCCCGTACGGGTTCGTCGGGTCGTTTGTGTAAACCCGCGAGGTGACCGTACCGCTGAAGAAGCCGTTCACATCGTTGAACGGCGACACAAGCGGAGCGCCCACCAGCACCCCCGCGACCCCATCGGGGGCCTCAGGTGATGCCGGAAGGTCGGTCTGGCCGGGGATGACGGGGGAAGCGAAAGCCGCCGAAGAAACGGCAAGCACGGTAGCGAAAGCGAACTTGATCATTGAATATCTCCCTCCTCCGGGCTTCCGCCCAGTGGAAATCGCAGCCCGGGCGTTGATGCCGGGGCGTGCGAGCGTTTGTTGTAAACCGTGCCGCGCCGCGGGGCCGCGTTCACGATCTGCCGCTTAGTTGCGGCGGCGACGGCTGGCCACGACCAGGCCCGTTGCGGCGAGGACCGCCGCACCGGGAGTCGGGATAGCCGGTGCGTACGTATCAACCTGCGTCACCGCGCCGTCGATCACGTTGGCGATGGTGTTGGTGTACCACGGCGCGTTGGTCTGGATGATCAGCACCGCCGACGAGGCGCCCGGCGTGATCAGGCTGTGACCCAGCGCGTTCGAGAAGCTGAACCCGAGCGAATCGCCGTTGGCCTGGCGGTCGATGAACAGCGGATCGATGCCGGGGAACAGCGTCGACCATGAAGCATCGGTGCCCCAGCCGGCGTAGCCGTTCACGGTCAAACGGGCCAGCGAGTTGGCGCTGGTCGCGTCGTTCCGCATGATGTACACGAACGTCAGCCCACCCAGCGGGTTGGTCGTGTCACCCGCCAGAACAACCGACGTCAGCGTTCCCGAATAGAACGCCGTCGCGAACGGCAGCGTCTGGGCGGCCACGACGGTTGAACCGGCGAACGGTTCAGCCTCTCCAGCCGGCAGGAACAGAGTACCACCCGGGCCAATGGGCGCCGCCAATGCGGGCGCAGCAAAAGCCAAAGCGGCAATAGACAGGACACATGTCTTCAAAGTCATAAACCCTCTCCTCTCCTCGCCCGTGGGAATTCCACAGGTCGAGCTCTCAACAGCAATCCGTCATCAAGATACCACCAATTCGTGGGTGAGCAAGCGGGATAATCAAAAAAATCGAAAATGGTTCTCTAAATTGACCCCCGGCTCTGCCCATCACCCAAACATGTGACAACCTTGGCAGCAGGTCATGGAACCTCTGCCGGCGGCTAAGTACTGAATTCTCAATGACTTATCGGGCGTACCGCGTGGCGACCGAGCGCAGGGCCGATTCGAGCGTCGCGAAGTGCGCATCGGTCAAGAAGCTGTGCATCGGCAGGCAGAAGACCGTCTGCGTGAACCGTTCGGCCACCGGCCAGGGGGCCTGACCGGGGATGTGGTTCTTAAAGGCCGGCTGCTGCGGCAACGTCTTGGGGTAATGGATCGCCGTCGGCACGCCGAGCGCGCCGAGGTCCTTGCAGAGCTGGTCGCGGCTGCACGAGAGCGCCGCAGGGTCCATGCGAACGGTGTAGAGGTGGTACGCGCTCACGGCGCCCGCCGTGATCGCCAGCGGCTCGATGCCAGGGATCGTCGCGAGCAGCGCGTCGTACCTCGCAGCCGCAGCGCGGCGGGCCGCGGTGTCGGCCGGCAGCCTGTCCAGACGCGAGCAGCCGATCGCGCCGGTCAGGTCGTTCATGCGGTAGTTGTACCCAACCTGCTCGTGCAGGTACTTCTCTGTCTCGCCGTGCGAGCGCAGCAGTTGGATCTTCTTGGCGAGTGCCGCGTCGTTGCAAGTGACCATCCCGCCCTCGCCGGTGCCCAGGTTCTTCGTCGCGTAGAACGAGTAGGTCACCGCGTCGCCGAACTGGCCAATACCCTTGTTTTTGTAGGTCGAAAGGTGTGCCTGGGCCGCGTCGTACACGACCTTCAGCCCGTGCTTGGCGGCGAGCGAGCCGACCGCGTCGATGTCGACCGGGCAGCCGTACATGTGGGTAGCGGCGATCCCCTTCGTCTTCGCGGTGATGCGCTTCGCAGCGTCGGCAACGTCGATCTGGCCGGTGGTCGCCAGCGCGTCAACAAAGATCGGCTTGCAGCCGCGGGCGACGAGCATCGACGCCGTGGCGATGTACGACCAGGCGGGCACCAGCACCTCGTCGCCGGGGTTGAACAGCGGCTCGTAGGCCAGCTGCAGCGCGCACGTGCCGTTGGCGCACGTCATCGCGTGGTTCGCCTGGCTCATCTCGCCGAGGCGGGTTTCGAGTTCAGCGCACTTGGTGGCCGCCCGCAGCATGCCCGACTTGAGCACACGCATCACCGCCTCGATGTCCGCTTCGGTCGTCTCGAACTTCATGAACGGGACGGCCGCGACGGTGGTTGGCGTAGTGGTTGACATCGAAGAAACTCCAGGTGGAGGGGTCTGTACGCCCGGCAGCGATTGGCTGGGTGCCAACGCTCGTTGAGCCGCCGTTGCGAATACCCCTAAGGATAGCGACACGCCCGTCCCAGGCGGCGCGATTGAGGCAAAAAGCCGACAAACCGCCGTGTGAAGATGGGCGAATCGACTTCGCGGCACGCGAGGGTGCGGATGCCGAACCGGGCACTTAGAATGACCGCAATGAAGACCGCTGGCGCATCGGGTTTTTTCCGGAGCATGATCATCGCCTTGGGCGTCGCTGTGCCCTTGGCCAACGCTGACGGATTGGCTCCGCAGCCGGCGAGCCCTGCCGTGCCAACGGCGGGTGCGGACTGGGCCGATCGAGCCAAGGCGTTCAGCGACCTGGAGTGGATCACCAGGCCTAGCCGCGACGCCACCATGAGCTTCACGATCTCGATCGAGGTCCGCGAACTGGCGGTGAAGCCGGGCGATCGGGTCAAGCAGGGAGACGTGCTGATCAGGGCACGCGACAGCGACGCCCTCGCCGCCGTGGAGACCCAGCGCATCCGCGTGACGAACACCGGTCCGCTCGACTCGGCCAGGGCGGCGGTCGACTCGGCGCAGACCCGCTACGACCGGATCCTCGAGGCGAACAAGGAAAAAGCCACGAACCAGCAGGAGATCGACGACAGGCGCGTCCAGCTTGACGCCGCACGGGCTCAGTTGCTCAACGCCGCCAACGACCTGAAGGAAGAGGCCGCGCGGCTGCGTCAACTGGAGGAATCGCTCGCCCGCTACCGGCTCGATGCGCCCTTCGACGGGACCATCGAGTCGATCCTTGTCGAGTCCGGCTCGTCGATCGAACCGCCCAACCCGGTGCTTCGGATCGTGAACATCGACGCGCTGTGGATCGATCTGCCCGCGCCGACAGAGTTGACGCTCAGCCGTGGGCTCAAGAGCGGCGATCCGGCGTGGGTGCTGCTCGACGTGCCCGGCTCGTACGTCGCGGTGGGGACGATCCTCTACGTCAGCCCCGTTGCTGATGCAGCGGCGGGCACGCGCCGGGTTCGGATCGAGGTGCCCAACCCGAAGCAGTTCCCCCCGGGGACCCGCGCCCGCGTTCGCGTCGAGAAGCCAGCGGCCGTACCAGCAGCGGATCGTTCGGCCGGCGATGGCAGTGACCAGGCAGCGGGGGTGAAGAAGTGATCGATCTGACAAGCCTGAAGGCGCCGGGCTGGGAGAAAGTGGTCGCCGAACTGAGTGCTCCGGCCGCTGACGACAAAGCCTATCTGGAACGTCTGGCGAGGGTGATCGGTCAGGTGAGCGCCGCGCGCCAGGCGGCGGTGTTCGTCGCCGGCACGGGCGGTTCGGCCGGTGAGTTGAGTGCGCGGCTCCTGAGCGTCTGGCCCGCGCCGGTGGGCGGGGGAGACGGCAAGCCGGTCGCGCCCGAGCATCTGGAACAGGAGAAGGAAGTCAAGGCCGCGGCGATCGGCACGCTCGAGTCGGCGCAGTCGCGCGCGTTCGGGCTCGATCAAAAGGACGGGTTGTACGACGGTGGAGCCGGGGGCAACAAGGGGTACATCCTCACGGTGCCGGTGATCGGCGAGGGCGGTCGCGCGGCGGCGGTGGTCACGCTGCTGATCGAGGCGCGGAGCAAGGCGGCGGTGCAGAGCACCCTGGCGATGGCCGAGGTGCTCGCCGGCTACGTGACGCTCCACGCCGGGAGGCAGGAGATCAAGCGGATGCAGCAGGCGGGGCTCTCGATGGAGCTGGCGACGCGGTTGATCGGAGCGATCAACGCGGCGCCGAACTTCAAG